>JAZDFB010000130.1:0-19052 GCA_043808305.1 Planctomycetota bacterium
GATTGCCAATCAGGCCGTGACCGGAGCTAAAATAAAGGATTACGATGTCGGCTATACCCAGATAGCGTCCAACAGCATCAACCGCGAGAAGATTATTAACGGCGAGATTCTGACCGATAAGATAGCCGACGGGGCCGTAACGCCGCCAAAGGTGGATGCGGTTAACTCTCCGGCGGATGGTCAAGTCCTTTCCTACGAAACCGCGTCCAGCCGGTTTAAATACATTACTCCAAGCGGAGGCGGGGCAGGGGTCACTCTCTTCCAATCCCAGTCGCAGGTGTTTACCGAGCAGTCTAACGGCAATATCGACCAGTTAGTTGACCTCTCGGCTTGGATACCCGTAACGGCGACGGCGGTGATACTGGAAATCCAGTTCAATGCTATGTCCGTGCCGTTGGGCTTGGAGCAACAGTTGTGGGTCTACGGCCGCCGTGCCGGTGCGGATTGGGGACAGAGCACGGTGCATTTTATTTGGCAGAATATCGCCAACCTGAATAACAATCTTTACAAGGAGTGTATGGTGGCTACTGATAGCGCCAGGCAGATACGGGTGATAATTAATAAGAATGGTCAGTTCTGCTCGACTAATATTTGGTTGAGGGGATATATAGAGTAAGTCTAAAGAGTCTAAAGGGTTTGTGGAGTCTATGGAGTTAAGAGCCCGACTCTATAGACTCTTTAGACTTAATAAACTATTTAGACTTATCGTCGACTTCGACCCCGAGGGCTTTGAGCGCCGCACGGGCCGCGTTGCGGATAACCGGTTCACTATCCTGCAATAGTTTAGTAATTTCTGGTATTGCTTCTTTTGCGCCAAGTTGACCCAATGCATTAACAGCCGACGTGCGAATATCTGGGTCATTTAATAATTTAGTAATGGCCGGGATTGACTCTTTAGCTCCAAGGTCCCTCAATGCCCAAACAGCCGACCGGCGAACATCTGGGTTATTATCCTGTAATAATTTGGTAAGCTCTGGGATTGCCTCCTTGGCATTTAATTCAACAAGGGCAGTAATAGCATTCTTTCGTTTATCCTTGTTTTGACTTGTGAGTTGAGCCAGTGCTTGGTTTATCTTTTGCTGGCGGGCTTCCTCAATCGGCGGTTGGGCCGTTGTTTCCTGCTCTTTTTTAGCTTCTATTTTTTCCGTCTCATCATCATTAGCGATGTCTATACTCACCCAGCCGAGAATAAAATCTAATGCCTCACCTGGACTAAACCCAACTCTACCTCCGACAAATACAGCAGTCCCGCCCACTTCTACGTCAAGCCAACGATAAAATGGATTTTTGATTTCTTCTTTAGTTCCACTTTTATGTAATTTACTCTCTCCTTTAATAAAAGGCGATAAATAACACCAACTTGTTTCAGTTCCACCACCTCCAAATATATTACTATTTAACTCCTGATGTGTATGCGTAATGAAAAAATTACTTGCGTCTCCAGTTTCTATTAGAATTAACTCTCTACGCTTCTTAAATGCCTCTGGATCAAGCTGCAGGAATGGAGGATTGACATTAGTTTCCAAGCCTAATCCAACATTTCTTCCACTTACTCCTGCATTTTCCAAAACAGATGCTCCAACTCCTAAATGAGCCAAATTAGTTGCTTGAATATCAGCATGTATTCCTAGTCCCACCCCTACTTTCGCCTTAAATATATCAAGGAAATCATTTCCGCGGTTTTTAATGTATCTGCCAGGCGCGGCACAACCGAGTAGGAATAGCGCGGTCAGAAGGGTCAGGACGATGCTTATGCGCAGGAACATAAGCGCAGGATAACAAGGGACGAGATAATGTCAATTAATATTACCCAGTATGTAGTATACAGTAGGTAGTATGTAGGAAATAGAGAAGACGGAGAATTTTCTTGGTCTCCTGGGTTCCTTATAAGATAAGGGTAGAGATTATTTGCCAATCATTTTTTTCCATTGTTCTATGGTCTTGCGCACATTGGCCGTGGCCGGGTGATTGGGGGCGAGTTTCAGGAACATCTCCATATCCGCTATGGCGCGGGGCAGGTCACCTTTCGCCGCGTAGGCAAGGCCGCGATTGCCCCAGGAGGAAGCTGTTTCCGGGCCTAATTCTATTGCCTTGGTGCAGTTGTCAATGGCTTTGTCTACCAGCTCCCGATAGAGGGCGGAGTTCCTGCCGCCCTGGGCGGCCTCGCGCTCGGCTTTGTTGGCATAGATATTCCCGCAGTTGGCGTAGGCATCGGCAAGTTTGGGGTCCAGTTCTATTGTCTTGTTAAAGTCAGCCAGCCCCTTATCAAGGGCGCCTTTGTTTATATAGGCATTGCCGCGGTTGTTGTAGAACGCGGCATTTTTCGGGTCTAATTCTATGGCCTTAGTATGGTCGTTGATTGCCCGGTCTGTATCGCCTTTCTTGACATAGACAAGGCCGCGGTTGTTGTAGGCCTCGGCATGTTTGGAGTTTAGTTCTATGGCCTTATCAGCGTCCTTTAATGACCGCTCTAACAGCTCCCGGTGCGCATTGGGGTTCTGCTCAAACTCGGCTTTTTTGTAATAAGCATAGCTGCGGTTGTAGTAGGCGTCGGCAAGTCTTGGGTTCAGGGCTATTGCCTTGGTACAGTCGGCAATGGCTTTGTCTGTCAGCTCCCGATAGAGGGCGGAGTGCCTGCCGCCTTGGCGGGACACATCCTCCGCTTTCTTGGAATAATTCAAGCCCCGCTGTAAGTAGGCGTCGGCATAGTTGGGGTCCAGTTCTATTATCTTGTCATAATCGGCTATGGCCTTGTCAAAGGCGCCTTTTCTAAAATAGTCAATACCGCGGTTGAAGTAGGCCAGGGCATAGTTCGGGTTGAGTTCTATTGTTTTATTGCAATCGGCTATGGCGCGGTCAAGGTCGTTAATATTGGCATAGGCGGCGCCGCGGTTATGGTATGCCGCGTCATAATCCGGATAGAGTTCTATGGCCTTGGTATAATCGGCTATGGCTTTGTCATAATTCTTCTGGTAATATTCGACAGTTCCTTTGGCATAATAACCGATATGGCTGTTGGGGTCTAAATCCAGGACTTTATTAAAGTCGGTAATCGCGTCTTCGGGTTTGTTGTAGGTATAAGCGGTAATCATTGCCCGTTCGTAATATGAATAGGCCAGGGTCGGAGTTGCATTAATCGCCCTGGTGAAATACTCGAATGCCTTGTCTATCAGTTTCCGATATTCGTCAGGACGCCGTTCTTTGGCGGCCTTGGTCTTGTAGGCATAGCCGATGACCTGATAGGCATCGCCAAAGGCCGGGTCTAACGCAAGCGCATCTTGGGCAAGCTTTATCTTTTGGTCGGGTGTCGGGGCGCCGGCCGCCCGGTCCAGGATGGCCTTTACCTCGGCCCTTAGGTCCAGGGTCCTCTGCGCCTTGTCCGCGGCCGCTTTGGCTTGGGCCTCTTGTTCCCGCTTCTTGGTTTCCGCGGTCTTGATAATCTTTTCTATTCTCTTAAGCAGGGTCTGCGCTTTCTCATCGGCCGGCGACAGCGCCAGGACTTTGGCAGACCATTCCCGCGCCTGGTCGTAGTCCTTGGCATCAAAGGCCTTTTGGGCCTCAGCCAGATATTGGGCTATGGCTTTATTCTTGCCGGCTGACGAGACCGTCAACCCAATCACCACCGCAATCAAAACAACCGCCGCCCCGGCTATGGCCAAACTGGCTATTTTGTTTTTGGCGGCCTTAACCCGCAGTTTGCTTATGACGCCGGTTCGCCTGGCGGAAATATCGTCCCCTTCCAGATACCTCTTCATGTCCTGGGCCAATGCGCCGGCCGTCTGGTAGCGCTTGGCCTTGTCTTTGTTCAGGCACTTCAGGCAGATGGTCTCGAGGTCTTTGGGGATTAACCGGGTTATGGTGCTTGGAGCAGGCGGGTCATCGTTGATGACCTTGGACATTATTTCATATATTTCCTTGCCTGAAAACGGCGCCCGGCCGGTGATGCAGTGGTACAACGTCGCGCCTAATGAGTAGATGTCGGAGCGCTGGTCAATTTCATCCTTTTTGCCCATAGCCTGTTCCGGCGGCATATAGTTGGGCGTGCCGACGGTGGTGCCGGTGAGGGTCAGGGAGCGGTCCAGCCCGGTCAATTCTTTAGCCAGCCCGAAGTCGGCGAGATATGCCTGCCCCTGGTTATCCCCGCCCCCGCCAGAGGACGGGTCAACCTTTGGCTGAAGAGGTTTATCGGGTCTGTCCTTCGGCATTGATATCAGGATATTGGCCGGCTTGATATCGCGGTGGATTATCTTTTGGCTATGGGCGTAGTGGAGAGCGGAGGCAACCTGCAGGATAATCCTGGCCAGCGATTGGATGCTGGGTTTGGGCTTGGCCTGGATAAGTTTATCCAATGGGGTGCCTTCTATATAATCCATGGTGAAGTAGTGCTGGTTATTGATAATGCCTTGTTCATAGATTTGGACGATATTGGGGTGATTGAGTTTGGCGACGGCTGACGCCTCGCGGTGGAAACGTTCCAGTAGTTTTGCGTCTTTGGAGGTGATGACCTTGAGTGCGACCCGGCGGTTCAGGGCCGGGTCCAGGGCCAGATAGACCGCGCCCATACCCCCCTGACCCAATTTCTTCTCGATGGTGTATTTGCCAAATTGAGTTGACATCTTAGGTTCTCTTTTACACTAATCCCGCTCGTTTCACTCGGGGATAACGTGCCGCTAATTCCCTTTGGTCGAAGCGGCACTAACCGAATGTGCTTGGCATATCCGGATTATAACGCAAAAGAGGCAGAAATGCAAATAAAACTAACCGCTTATATTAGCCACAGAGGGCACAGAGAATTAAATTTATAGTTTACTTTGCGCCCTTAGTGATAAATCAATCAGGGATATTCAGTGCCGCCATAACTTTATCGAACAGTTCTTTGGGCAGGCCGGTGACGGCCAGCACCCAGTTGACTGGTTAAAGCAACGGCGGTAAAGTCAACGCCGGATGGGTTACCTTCTGGAGATGAGCGATGATTTCTTCTTCGGTATTGGCGATAGTCTCGTCGGCTATCCTGTCCAGCAGGTCCGGGACGCCTTCTTCCTTGGCGCGCGGTTCAAAGAGCGGACGGATTTCGTCCTTGAGCATCCGGGGCATCCAGACTATCCTTTTCATCCCGTCCTCGGCTACCAGGAACTTTTTGCTGATGATATATCGTTTGCTGTGCCCGATGAACCCGGGCACCTGTTGACCGCCGCCCACCGTGCCGGCCAGCGTGGAGAACTTCATGCCGGACGGGGTCATTCCGGGGAACTCGCGGTTGACAATCATCACGCCGTTGGCGGCCGGCAGGACCACGGCGATGCATTCGAAACAGCCGCACGAGGTCATCGGCTCCTGCATGATGCTGTAGGCGCTGAAACACTTGAGCATCTTGCGCGAGCTTTCGTAGACGAAGTCGTTGACGCCGCGCCACTGGCCGAGCCGGGCGTCAATCAGGTCGCCCTTCAGCACCGGTTGGTTCGGGCCGCGGGGATTAATCTGGTATGCCGCCTTGCAGGTGAACCAGTTGTAAGAGCCGCACAGCCCGATGCGCTCGGGCGAGACGACGCAGACGTGGGTCGGCGCGAAGCTCTGGCAGAGCGTGCAGGAATAGAAAGTGTCGACACTTTCGTCGGTCATAGAGCCGATGCGCTCGTCGCGTTTATTGTAGACCGCCCGGGCGGTGGCGCGCCATTTGAGGACGTCAGGTTCATTGGTATAAATCTTGACCTGGATTTTATCTATGATTGAGCCGAATTCGTTATGAAATTGGGCGTGGAGTATGGTGCCCAGGTGGGCGATCTTGAATCCGCGCGATTTGGCTTCTTTGCCAATGCGGATCCAGTTGATATCGCGCTGTCCCATATGGAATATGCCTTGTGCCTCATTGATGAAGTTATGGGTCCGGCGCTCAAGGACCGGCTCGAAATCCTCCTGCATCTGGCGTCCGGCCACCTCGACCACGATACCGATGGGCAGAGCCGAGCCTTCGGACACGTCGTCGATTTCCGGTCCGATGACTTCTATCTTGTTATCGGTGACCTGGTTGATGTCTTTCATCATTACGAACTCGAATGCCGGGGTGCGGTTGCCACCCATCTCGACATAGGTGTCCTCGCCACGGATGCGTTCGCCTTCGAAAGCCGGGCCGTAGGCCACCGGGATGGGTATCTTGGCCACGTGTATCTTCAGTCCGCGCACCTCCACGGCTTTTTGTACCATCTGGTCCGGACTGACCGGCGAGACGACGTGCTCGTAGGTACAGATGCCGGATGGCAGTATCTGCCCGATGTCCTGTTCGGATATGGCCGGGAAACCGAAGTTAATGGCGCCGGCGGCCTGGGCGTGCTTTTCGTCATCGACATCGCCGAAGGCTAAAACGAAGGCGAAGATGCGGTTCTTATTGTATTTAAGGATGCGGGTGTAGTCGCCCGGCCGAACGCCGCCGAAAGATAGGGCCGCCCGGGTGGCAAAGCCCAGGGCGTGGACCGTGGCGGTGACATCGTTGCCGAACGGCACCAGCCGGGTTTCCCAGCCCATCTGGATTCCGGCCTGTCGGAGCTGGTCAGCCATGCTCTTGCCGTCGGTTGAGGCGGACATAAAGACATAAAGGTTTTTCTCTTGCAGTTCGCGTGCAATCTTGACGGCTATTTCAGTGGTCGGGCAGGCGCCGACAATGGCCGCGAATCCGGGCGCGGTGCCGTCCACGAACTCGACCCCGCGCTTGCGCATTATCACGTCATCAGCCGCGCCTAGCCAGAAGTCGCCGTCTTCAGGGCAGTTCTCGGTCACCGCGTAAGGAAGCGGGTCTTGCAGGTATTTCAGCGCCTCGATGATTTCGTCCGCAAATAATGTTGCCATACCGCAGTCCAGCGTATGGCCCAGATATGGCACCCAGGACTTGTCGGCCGGTATCGGGTGGAGCAGTGACTTAGCCTTCTGGAGCAGTTCAGGCATATCGCCCAGCTTGGAGATGCTCAATCCCAGGATGCCGTGCGAGATAGGCAGGTAATATCCGGTGTTGGGGAGCTCGACCTTGCGGTCCGGCCCGAATTTGGCCAGGGCGGCGTTGAGTTCCTGTTCTGCCCTGGCAACTAATTTATGAGCGCCCCTGATGGCGCGCGTGGCTATCAGTTTTGACATACATTATTTCTACACATCCAATCCCCGCCGGGCTTCCATATCAAAGAGCACTCTCTCTTTCTTGGTCTGGATACCGAGAGCTTCGCGTTTTTTATTGATATGGTCTATAATTAATGCCGCCATCTTGCCGGCATTTGGTTCGAAAGCCCATTTGCCTTTATAGATGCGTTCGTATTCTTCAAACAGATGCTTGCTCAACGCCTGGCTGGCCGTGGTTGGCCAGGTTACGCCGAAGGCAACCAACATTCCCGAAGCCACGAAGTATTGCCCGATGGCCAGTGCCTTTTCGCTCATCCATTCGGGGGCGCAGCCGGCTACGGGCAGGTCGGAGATATCGGCGCCCAGACCGCCTTCGCGGACCATTTCAGAGCAGGCGACCAGTATCCGGCTATTATCGACGCAGGCGCCGCAATGGAGCACCGGCGGCATGCCGACCGCGGCGCAGACCTCGGCCAGACCCTTGCCAGCAAACTTGGCGGCTTCCGGGACCATAAGCCCGTCCTTGGCGCAGGCGATGGCCGCACAGCCGGTCTCGATTACCAGAATATCGTTGCTGATAAGTTCCTTGACCAGGTCAAGATGCGATTTGTCGTGCGTAGTCCGTGGATTATTGCAGCCGACCACGCCGACTACGCCCCGGATACGGCCGTTGATGATATTGTCGTTAAGCGGGCGGTACGACGCGCGGAACGAGCCGCCCAGCATATAGTTGATGGTTTCGTGCGAGAATCCGGCCACTACGTCAACCTTTTTATCGGGGATGTGAATATTCTTGGGTCGCTTAGGATAATTCTCCACGCCCAGCCGGACAATCCGCTTGGCGATATTAAGTGCGTCGTGTTCGTGGAATTCTATGTGCTCCGCGCCGGGCATCTTAGCTTTAGGCGAAGTGGAAATTATTTTAGTGTGGAAACACTTGGCCAGCGAAGGCAGCGATTGCATCACGCACTGGATATCGACAATCATGGCTTCAACCACGCCGGTGAGGATGGCGATTTCTTGCTGGAGGAAGTTGCCGCCCATGGGAATGCCGTGGCGCAAGAGTATTTCATTGCCGGAACAGCACATACCGACCAGATTGATGCCTTTGGCGCCTTTTTGATTAGCCAGGGCAACCAGTTCCGGGTCGCGGCTGGCCCGGACTATCATCTCAGCCAGTAACGGCTCGTGGCCGTGGACGATGATATTAACTTGGTCTTTCTTGAGGACGCCCAGGTTGACCTCGGTTCGGACCGGCACGGGCGTGCCGAACATAATGTCCTGGAGCTCGGTGGAAATCATCGAGCCGCCCCAGCCGTCAGCCAGCGCGCAACGGGATGCCTGGAGCATTATGTTTTTGTATTCCATATCCACGCCGATGGCGGTGCGGTGGAGCATTTCTACTATTTCCCGGTCGATGCCCCGGGGTGACACGCCCAGTTCTTTCCAGAGCTGTTGGCGTTTTTGGGGCGCTCGTTTGAGCAGGGTTTGTTCACCGTCCTGCTTGCTGAATTCTGCCAGGCATTTTACGCCGAGCTCCCGGGCGATGTCGTCCTTTGCGCGCGAGTCGGTCTTGATGCCGAAATCATTGGCCAGTGCCCGGAGTTTAGCCTCGTCTTTTATCTCGTAGCCGGGCACCTGTTTTTGGGCGGCGGCGATGAATGTTTGGGTGACCTGGCGGCCGTGGTCAGAATGAGCGGCTGAACCGGCGGCCACGGCCCGGGCGAAATTGCGTGCCGCCACGGTGTTAATATCAGCGCCGCAGACGCCCAGAATTTCGTCAGGCTTCTTAGGATTAAAACGGCACGGGCCCATATAACAATGCTTGCAGCAGGCGCCGCTGGCGCCGATCGGGCAGGGCTTTATTTTCTCAGCCCGCTGGAAGGCAGTATCCATGTTGCCGGAACAAGCCAGCAGTTCTGCTGTTGCCTCGCAGGCGGTCCGTTTATCAGATTTGTTATCCGAGTTCATGTCTTATCCTTTATTTCCAACGCGGTGATTATCCCGTTTATGGCGCTGGATACTTCCTTATCGCTGGTCCGGCTGATTCCCTTGGAATCAGTATCCTTAAGAGAAACGGAAAGCGGTAGTAAACCTATTATTTTTAAAGAATCAAGATTATTACGGATAAACTTTTCATCTTCCGCAGACTGTATTTTGTTGCAGACGGCTCGGACGTTCTTGATACCGATATCGCCAGCCAGCGATTTTATTTGGTGCGCGGCCTGGATACTGCGCAGCGATGGCTCGACCACGGTTATCAGGCAGTCCACCGCATCGGCTGTGCCCCGGCCCAGGTGTTCTATGCCGGCTTCCATGTCCACGATTACACGTTCATCGCGTTCGAGGATAATATGCTGGAGCAGGTTTCTGACCAGTGCATTTTCCGGACAGGCGCATCCGCTGCCGCCGCTGGCCACGCCGCCCATGACAATAAGTTTGATGCCGTTGTGCTCATGTGCTATTTTGTCGGGTAGGTCGTTGACCGTTGGGTTAAGTTTGAATATCTGCCCGGATTTGCCGGGCTTGGCGCCGGTGCGTTCCTCAACCAGGCCGGCCATCCGGCTCAATGGTATTATTTTATCCGGCTCGGGGAATCCTAGCGCGCTGGCCAGCGATGCAACCGGGTCGGCGTCGATAGCCAAGACCTTGTATCCTTGATTGGCCCAGGCCAGGGCTATCAGCGCCGACAGGGTTGTTTTGCCTGAGCCGCCTTTACCGGTTATAGCTATTTTCATAGATATTATTTAGCGGACAGTCTTTTTGCCGCCCGGACGGTGTTAACCATAAGCATGGCAATGGTCATCGGGCCGACCCCGCCCGGCACGGGCGTAATGGCTCTGGCTTTTTGGCTGACCTTATCAAAATCCACATCTCCGCAGAGGCCTTCAGGCAGGCGGTTGACGCCGACGTCAATAACCACGACGCCATCCTTAACCATATCGGCCGTGATGAATTTCGGTTTGCCGATAGCCGCGACCAGGATATCGGCACGGCGGGCGATCTGTCCGATGTCGCGCGTGCCCGAATGGCAGATGGTCACAGTGGCGTTTTCAGCCATGAGAAGCAGCGCTATGGGCTTGCCGACGAGATTGCTCCGGCCGACGACAACCGCTTCAGCGCCGGCTATCGAAATATTATTGCGCTTAAGAAGCTGGATAATCCCGTGCGGCGTGCAAGGCAGATACATATTCTCAGACTCTATCTCGCGCATATTCTTTTTGGACAGGAGCTTGCCCATATTCATTAGGTGTAATCCATCCACGTCCTTATCAGGCGAGATGGCTAGGAGGATTTTATCCGAGTTGATATGCTTGGGCATAGGCAACTGGCAGAGGATGCCATGGACATTGGGGTTGTTGTTGAGTTTCTGGACCAGGTTGAGCAGGTCCGTTTCGGTGATATCGGCATTAAGCTTATGATGAAGAGAGGTGATGCCCAGTTTGGCGCAGATTTTTATCTTTTGGCCGACATAAACCTTTGAGCCCTCGTCTTCGCCGACCAGTATGGTAGCCAGGCAGGGGATAATGCCTTTAGGTTTAAGCCCGGCGATTTCATCTTTTAGTTCCGCCTGAATCTTTTTGGATAGGTCCGAGCCGGATATAATCTGGGCCATAGTAATCTCCTTTTCTGGAAATAAATAATATGATTAAACTAAAATATTCCTAAAAGTCAAAGAATACCAGTCCGAAAAAGAATCCGGATGATTCGGCCGGCCGCAAATTAGACGTGTAATTTTAGTTGTCAGGGATAAATAAAATGGTAAATAATAATGCATGCGGAACCGAGGCCATGTAGGTGTAGCGATTATCGGCGCCATAGCGGTGCTTCTTATTCTCATTGGCACGACCCTGTCCACTATAAGCCGGATGGATGCCGAACTTTCCAAACGATACCTTGACCAGCTGCGTGCCCGGGTGCTGGCCCAGAACGGGTTGGTATTTGCCCGGGAACAGCTCCAGTCAATCAACGTGCGTGATTTCCTGCTGGAAAAGGAGCGGACCTGGCAATATTACGGCGAGGATCTGGACGCCAACGGCCGGCTGGACAAAAATGAAGACCAGAACAACAGCGGGTATTTGGACACAATCGAATGCCTGCTCAAGAATGCGCTTCGGCCGTCTTTCACTTCGGAAAAGCTGATTTACAAAAGCAACGGCAGGTACGTGGGGTATTCCGCTGAATCAACGGCATCTTACTCCGGAGGCAATGATGTATATTCGCTCAAGGTGGTTGATTGTAACAGCCAGATAAATATCAACGCTACCGATAACGGTACAAAACAGCTGCTTAATAACCTGGGTGATATACTGGGAATAGATGCAATAAAATCGGAAGGCGGGAAAAAGGGCAAACTGGGAACAGCTATCTATCAGGCCCGGGCTAATCGGGCCAAAGGCTTTACAACCAAAGAGGAGCTTCAGCAGTTTCTGCCGGCCGATGCATATAACAAGATAAAGGACTATGTCACGCTCTACGCCCGGGTTGACGGCAAGGTTATCAAACCCAGGCCATATTCAACACGGCCCGCGCCTCTGAAACTGGGACAGGAAATATTTGCCTGGTCCGAGCTTAATCCGGGTATAGTCGAGATTGAGCCGCGAGCGCCGATCAATATTAACTCAGCCTCAAAAATTGTGCTGATGGCGGCTCTGGCTAATCTGGAAGGAACCTATTTGCAGCAAAAGTTTAAAGTGGATGCCGGAATTATTGAAGGCGGAGTTGATAAACCGGTTGAAGCTTTTACCAAAACCGGTATTGGTGTTCTGTCCCAGGTAACGCTTAAATGGCCTGAAGACCGTAAATCAATAGAGATGATAGCAGACCGTATTATCAACCAACGCGTTAAGAAACCGTTTCTGGAATGGTCCGAGTTCAATAGGTTTTGCGATGGGTTAGTCAGCGACGGTCTTTTCGGCCGGACAGATTCTCAGGAATTATTAGACTTGGCCCGGGCAAAAGAAGACCTGATAAAAGCCAATGCCAATCCTAACACCTTGTTTAACAAGTTCAACCCCGACCGAATAATATACCGCGAGTTGGATAAATCAGATATGATTTCATACACAACCGAGTTCTGTTTCGCGCCGGGCGGATGTTTTGAGATAGAATCGCTGGGAATGGTTTTCCGTCCGGTTCACAAGGAAGGTAAATCCAACAAGCTCAACGCGGCTGATACCCAGATACTGGAATCCGAGTACCTTTTAAGGAGCGTGGTTGAAGTATTCAGGGTTTATAACGAAACCAGCCAAAACGACTTTGATAGGGGCATGATTGCCAAAGCCAAAAAAGAACATGTTGGTATTTATGAGAATAAAACTCTGGTAACGTATCCCGAGCCGCCGGCGGCTAAAAGGTTATCCGACTGCGACGGTTTTATCGGGCTTAATAATCTTGAATCAAAATCTTCCAGCCGAGAAAAAGTAACATTCCAGCATCATTTCCGCGGGCTTAAGGCCGATTACGCCAAGGGTAGTCCCGATCCGGTAACTTATTCCGGCCGTCCGTCCGAAGGCAGCGTTCTTACCGCCGTTAACGGCGACACAGGCAACATTTATCCGGATGGCATATATTCCGAATCGGGCAGTTGTCCGGCATATGCGGCGCAGGATAATTTCGTGGACGGCCTGGCGCACGAAAAACTTTACGGCAGCAAGCGGTTCCGCGGCACGGTTTCTTTCTGGCTTAAGCCTAATTACCGGCTCGATTCCTCCAAGCCACGGGTAATTTTCAGCTTGACCAGGCCCAACGGGGTGGAACCTGACTCAGAATACGGCTATCAGGTTTGCCAGAACGTATTTGAGCTGTTTGCTTTCCCGCTGAACGCTAGGGTTTTGCCGCAATGGGCGGGGCGGTTGGGCGTTAAACCGCCAGGTCAGTTTGTCTGGTTCTGGGAAATAGACGAATCACTGGGCAACCAGCCGGATGAATATATTTTTACTCATCCCTTAGTCGAAGCCGCGACAGAAGAAGATTCCCTGGCTAAAGACCCGTACCATAATTGGCTTCATGTCGGTATTGCCTGGGACACCCATCCGGGCAAGCAAAAACGCGAAGTGCTTAATTGCCGGCGGTGCAATGGCACCGGACGGATAGAATGGTACCGGGCCGGAGATATCGAAAATAAAGTGATGGGCCCGTGCCGTGACTGCAATGGTTCAGGCGAAACACTTCGTAATTTTGGATCGGAAGATGTTTATACCTTTTGCATCAATGGCCGCGACCTATCGCATTACGCCTATAACCAGCCGGCATTATTCCCGCCCGAAATTGTTCATCCGATGGCCCTGGCGGCCGACAATGTTATCAGGTTCGGCGAAAAACCGGACGCAACATTCTGGAATTCATCCGGAGATTTTACCATTGACGAAATTACCATACAGCTTAATGACAGCGTCAGTGATGCCAAAACCCATATCATAGACGAATACAAAAATGGCCGCTATTATAAAGGCACTGGTTCGTTTATGTCGGGTGAGATAAACATCTTGCCGAAATCTAAACGCAAGGATAAGCCTAAGAAACAACGGGTTATGGCCAGCTGGACGGTTTACTATCCCGGAAATTGGGATAAAGCCAAGCGGGGCGTGGAGGTGCAGTTCCTGAATGATGACCAGGAGCCGGTGTCGGAGTTTATGAGCAACCCGCAGGGTGCGGAATTTGATACCATCGAGCAGTCTCTGCGTTATAAAATCAGATTCAGAGGAGACAGTGAGGAGCTCAATACTCCGCTGACCGAAACGCCATTCTTTGACGATATCAGTATAATGGTGTTCAAGCCGTCTCCGACGGTGCTGGAACAGTATATAATACCTTAGTATAATGTCTTAATATGATTATTAACAGGATAACAATCAGCTTGGCGTTAGTGATGATACTGGGTTGGTTTGTCTGCACGCAGGCAGACCAGCCGCGGTCAATTCTGTCACCTTACATTTATAATGGTGATGTAAGCCTAACCGGCCCGATTACCATAACGGGGAAAACCGATCTGGCCGCCGGCACCGCAGTAAAATGTCTTATTAAGGGGAAACTGACCACAGACCGGGCCGACCTAACCCGGTTACTTGAGGTTTATTATACGTCGATAGACGAAGACAATGGATGGAACGTCGAGATTCCGGCCGGTTACCTTAAGACATGGGAAGGCTTTGAAATAGAATTGATAGCTTCGGGGGCAGAACGGTCCAGAGAGTATTACTATTTTGATATTCTGTCGGCCGATTTATCCGGGCGGCGGATGGATACGGCGCATTTTATCTGGGCTTCGTTTTCAGATGCCCTGGTATTGGATGAAGAGCTTAATCAGCTCATCGGCGCGATGGAACTATCCAAGCAGAATAAACCCAGGATAGAACAGCTTATAAAGACGCCTCTTGGGATTTACAAGAGCCGTGAGGAAGCACTGGCCAGCCTGATCAAGCATTGGGAGGTGTGGGAAAAGAACTGGCAGAAGAAGCTTTCGGCGCTGCTGCCTATGGTCAGCGACTACAACCGTGCCCACTACGTATTCCCGGCATCGCAGGAAAGGCTCCAGCAGTATGTCAATACTATCAATGAGCAGTACATCAGCTATCGCCGGAAGTTTATCAGCCCGCTCAGTGATAAATCCGGAGATTTTGACCGGTCGGTATCGTGTCATACCATTATGGATACAAATATCTGGTACCGCAATACTGGAAACGAAAAGAATAATTTTTCTCGAATAGTGACTAACGAGTTATCAGCTAAGTTCCTTAAAGATATGACTGCCTGGCTGGAGCATTTTATTTGGTTATACACAGACGAAAGTGAACAGCCGGCCGGGCGCAAGGAGTTGATTCGTAAACAGACGTCCGATTATTTTGCCCAGTTGTCTAACGAGCTGGTGAAATACAAGGAATCAGAGATGCCTTTTGTTAAACTGAAAGAAACATCTGAACTGATGGAGCAGGTTGGGCAGTTTATCGAAAAGTCCGACAGCGGCGCCGAGGTCCAGAATTATATAATCAGCCTGAAGAATAAATTGGAGGTGTTGTATGATGGATTGCGTTAAGAAATGGCAATTAGGCATGTGTTTTTGTTTGCTTGCGGTTATCGTGTCAGTTGGGGCGGTCTACGGCCAGGATGATGTCACCGTAAATGCGGCCGTGCAGTCCCGGACCTTGGCGCAAGACCAGGTCAAATACTTCATCGTGGTCGACGGCGCGGCCGGCAGTTTGCCGGATCAAACAGTACTCAAGATAAATCTCTATTACTCGTTTCCTCTGAAAAAAGATGATCCGGCTGTCAATACTCCTATTAAAGACCGTTCCCGGATATTAGACACTAAAAGATGCCGCACTAAAGAAGGGAAATATGTCATTGATTTTGGCCCTTATAGCAAGAATGCGCCGCCCGGAGATTACTATATCACCGTAACCTGCGATAGCCCTAAATTAGCCGTTGATTATATCCTTAACTTAGGCGGGTTTCAGGAAGCCAACGAATACCGCGATAATGTGTTGGATATTATCCGCCAGCAGGCGTTCCAAATAGAGCCGCTGTTCCGCGAAGTTAAGGCATTTTTCTTGGATAATGTCGCTAAACCGGTTTCCGCTACGTCTGAGGCGGATCTGAAATCAGCACAGCAGTGGCTGGACCGGATAGTTACCGCTACCGATGAAATAGCCAAAACCTGCAGTGTTTATGACGAATTCAGGGTCATGGGCGTAATTTCGACATATAAAAACACGGCAGTCGGCGCAGCTAATTTGCTCAAATCATTGTCTCAGGGGTTGTACGACGCCTATTTAACAGCGCCGGATAAGCGGAATGTGGCCTTCCTTAAGGAAAAGGTCGAAGCTTTCAGGATTTCAATGGAAGAAGATCTTTCTTCATTAGGCTGGATAAAACAGTTCAATAAGGGATTGCTAACCCAGGCCATCAAGGACATCAGGGCGTTTATGGATGATAAAAAAGCAACCGCTATCCCGGCTTCGATTAGCCAGTCTCTTCTGGCGCTGGGCGAAGAACTGCCGTCTTCGTATTACAAGACAGTTTCTCTGCTGGCCACAAACTTGTCTATATGGGCCAAGAAGCCGGCGGAGCGGGATGATGATTTTAAGAAACTGATACTGGGTTCGGTTGAGACTCTGGAATGCCTGCTCCATGACCACAAGAACGGCGAGCACAATCACGAGAAAGACCAGAAAAATAAATAGCCAAGAAATGTTTTGAATATGGTACCCCCACAGGGATTCGAACCCTGGTCCTGAGACTGAGAATCTCATATCCTAGGCCACTAGACGATGGGGGCATGGTTGCCGGGTTAGGATTCGAACCTAAACAACAAGATTCAGAGTCTTGTGTCCTACCGTTAGACGACCCGGCAATAGTAACGGATATAACGGATGGAAACTATAACTATTACTGGAATTAAATCAAGAAATTTCTACAATTACTAAACTATTAAGGCGCGCTGATTGACGCGGCGCCTGATATTTATGTTAATCTGCTATTAAGTATTATTATGCCAAAACCGCTTATCGGCATCAACGCCTCGTTCGCATACAATAATAAATACGTCCGTCTGAAACGGTCTTATTGCGATGCGGTTATCAGGGCCGGCGGCGCGCCGGTCATCATCCCGCCTATCATTGGCAATAACCCGGATTCATACATCAGCCGATTGGACGGCATTGTTTTTACCGGCGGCACCGACATCAACCCGTCCGCATACGGCGAGCGCCCTTTAAAGATGAAAGGCAACCGCGGCGTTGCCAAATTCATTTCGGAAGAGAAATTCCAATCCGACCTGTCCCTGATGCGCTCGGCACTCAAGAACCGGATACCGCTCCTGGCTATCTGTTACGGAATCCAGCTCCTCAACGTGGCCCTCAAAGGCGCGCTCTTCCAGGATATAGAATATCAGGCCAAGACAACACTCAAGCACCTCCGGGCGCGGCACAGGGTTTACGTCTGTGATACCAGCCTGCTCCATCACATAGTCGGCAGGACCGTGATAAAAGTCTATTCATCGCACCATCAGGCCGTCAAGACGCCCGGCAAAGGGATTTTTATCAACGCCCGCGCTACGGACACGATAATAGAAGGCGTCGAGCTTCCCCGGAAGATTCACCCGTTCTGCCTGGGCGTGCAATGGCATCCCGAAGTGACCATCAACGAACCTGAACACCTTAAACTATTCAAAGCACTAATCAATGCCGCAAGCGGGGAAAAGCCTTAGCACTAATTTATAAGTATTGAATAAATCCCAATATTTAAATCACAAGCTCTAAATAATACTTAAATTCTAAGAAGGGAATATTAATAATGTTTTTGATTTGCTGATTGGCTCTTATTTGTAATTTGGGATTTGGGATTTACTCTAACACCATTTCCTCGTCTTTTCTGGGCAGGTATGCTTTGTAGCCCGCATCAATCAGGTGCTGGGTAAACGGTTCGGACTGGTCCTCATCGCCGTGCACCACGAAAATCCGCTTCACCGATTTTCCTAAGTGCTGGATATACCAGAGCAGCTCATTCTTGTCCGCATGGGCGCTGAAAGAGTTAAGCTTGACCACCTCGGCCTTGAGTTGGTGCTCCTCGCCGAAAATCTTGACCATCGGCTGGCGGTCGACGATTTTCTTGCCCAATGTATTCTGGGCCATATAACCGACCACTAATATAGTATTGGCCGGATTATCTATGTTGTTCTTCAGGTGATGCAGAATCCGGCCGGCCTCGCACATGCCCGAAGCCGAGATAATTATCATCGGTCGCTTGTCCATATTGAGCGCTTTGGACTCGGCCGTATCCCGGATATAACGGACATGGTTCATCCCGAACGGGTCCATATGCATAGCCATTAGTTTTTGCGTGGCTTCATCCAGGTAGGGAATATGTTTCTGGAAAAGCATGGTGATATTCGTGGCCAGAGGGCTGTCCACAAATATCGGGACCATCGGCAATTTGCCCTGGCGGATAAGCTCGGACAGGAAATAGACCACCTCCTGCGTCCGTTCGAATGCGAACGACGGGATGATAAGCTTGCCTCCCCGGTTGATTGTCCGCATCACCGTCTCAACCAGTTTCTGCTTGGCGCTTTCCACCGGGTCGTGCGGCCGGTTGCCGTAGGTGCTCTCGATAATCAGGTAATCTATGTTCTGGACGATATCCGGGTCGCGCAGCAGCGGCAGGTGCTTGCGCCCCAAATCCACCGCATAGAGCAGGCGGATGATGCCGGGCCCGTCCTGGATTTCCAGCAGAATCAGCCCGGCCCCCAGGACATGTCCGGCCTCGAAAAAAGTAGCCGTGATATCCGGCGTAATCTTGAACGGCTTGCGGTAATAATTGCTTATGAAACTGGATAGGCAGGCATGGGCGTCGTTTAAGGTGTAAAGAGGTTCGCGCTGGGGCAGTCCTTTGCGCTTGTTAATCTTATTGACGAACTTGATATCTTCTTCCTGGATATGTCCGCTGTCGGGAAGCATTAACTCACACAAATCAACTGTGGCAGATGTGGTATAGATAGGGGATTTAAAGCCGTGCTTTACCAGATTCGGGATATTGCCGCTGTGGTCAATATGAGCGTGAGAAAGAACAAGGGCATCTATTTTAGGCGGATAAAAAGCAAAGTTATTATTAACGGCATAAAAATCCTGGCGTTTGCCCTGGAATAATCCGCAATCAATGACGATTTGGCTTCGGTCTGTGGAGAGCAAGTGCATTGAGCCGGTGACCGTGCGTGTCCCACCGCAGAATTTTATTTTAGTCTTCATCTATTTTAAATTAAACAACAGGATTTAACTGATTAAACTGATTAAGATAAATATTCGTTCACGGTGAATCCGTTTAATCCCGTTGTAAAAAGGAAATTTCTATACAATTAAATTATTAAGAAACAAGTGCCGATAAATGTGCTTCTATGCACAATGGCAATCCCTGAAGGTCATAGCCGCCTTCAAGGGTGCTGACCACGCGTCCATGGC
>JAZDFB010000131.1:0-34656 GCA_043808305.1 Planctomycetota bacterium
AGAATCTGCTTAATCTGTTTAATCCGTTTACTAAATTTCATCTATGAAATCTAAGGTTGCAGTCATAAAGACCGGGCCGGGGACAGTTCTGGCCGATATTGAGCGCTTGTCCGAGATGGCTGGTATCCGCGAGGCGCTGCCCAAGGATAAGCCGGTGATACTCAAGGATAATATTTCTTGGCATTTTCCTTTTCCCGGAGCCAATACCACGCCGTGGCAATTAGAAGGAACTATCCAGGCTTTGCGGATGCTTGGTTACAGGAATATTTCGGCAGTTCATAATAATACCGTGGTGACCGACCCGTTTAAGGGCGGAAGGCTCAATCGTTTAGGGCCGGTCTATAAGAAATACCAGATACCGGAGCTCTATAATTTCCGGCCCGAAGACATCAAATGGGTGCGCTATCAGCCCAAAGCCAGGATGCTGGTGCTGGACAAGATTTTTCCGGACGGCATTATGATTCCGGAATATTTCATCGGGAAAAGCATTATCCACCTGCCGACCGTTAAGTGTCATATCTATACCACGACAACCGGAGCGATGAAGAATGCGTTCGGAGGATTGCTCAATACCAAGCGCCATTATACCCATAGCGTGATACACGAAACGCTGGTGGATTTACTGCAAATCCAGAAGGAAATCCATACCGGCATATTTGCGATAATGGACGGAACCATATGCGGCAACGGGCCGGGTCCGCGGACGATGATACCGGTGGAAAAGGATTATATCCTGGCCGGCGCGGACAGCGTGGCCATAGACGCGGTGGCCGCAAAGATGATGGGATTCGACCCGATGAGCATTAAATACATCCGGCTGGCGCACGAAGCCGGGCTGGGCATCGGCTTGATAGGCGATATCGAGATAGTCGGCCAGGATATCTCCAGGGAGTGTTTTTCGTTCTGCGTGGGCGATAACTTTGCAAGCAAATGCGGCGACGCGCTGTGGTTCAGCCCGCTTAAGATATTGCAGAGGCTGTTTTTCCATACGCCGCTGGTGTATATTTTCATATTCGGCTCGTATTTATACCACGATAAAATCTGGTGGCCTTTCAAAGGCGCCGGCATAACGGAGCGGATGCTCAAAGACAGCAAATGGGGCGGACTGTTTACGACCTATCCGGAAGAGTAAAAAATAGTGAGTGTTCCGACGCCCTATCGATAGTGCGTCGACTGGCGTTGGGATCTCCCGCAGAGGGCGGGATAAAGGATAGTACGTCACTTTGTTTCTACTGTCCCTAAATAAGAGCCAGTCCCTAATGGGAGGCAGTAGCTCTACCTCACTACGTTCTAACTGGCTCTAAGAGGAGATTTCATATGTTATACGTTATTCTTATACTGGCGATTGTGTTTAATGCCGCGGCCAATATCCTGATGAAATACGGAATGACCAAAGGCGGCAGTCTGGACGGCCTAAAAATAACGGAAATGCTTTCAAAAATGGCCGGGAATTATATACTCTGGTCAGGCGTCGGGTGCTTTATCCTGGCGCTGATGGCTTACAGCTACGTTCTTTCCAAGATGAACCTGAGCGTGGCTTATCCGATTATGACCAGCTGCGGATACGCCATAGTTATAGTGACATCGGTATTTTTTCTTAAGGAAACTCTGAATTGGGTTCAGGTAGCCGGGCTGGTGCTGATAACGGCCGGTGTCTGGATGGTGGCCATAAAATAAATATGGGTTTAGAATATTATCGTGATTTGGTGGTGATCCTGACCCAGAAGGAAATAAAGGTCAGGTATAAAAGCAGCCTGCTCGGCTACATCTGGTCCGTGGCGCACCCGCTTTTCCTGACGGTCATCTTTTACTTCGCATTCGGGATAGTCATGAGGGTGCCCAAGAGCGCCATGATAGAGAATTACACCTTGTTCCTGATTGCCGGGCTTTTTCCCTGGCAATGGGTGGTGAATTCGATGAATATCGCGCCGCTTTTGTTTCTGGGCAATTCATCGCTCATCAAGAAGACAAATTTCCCGCGAGAGGCGGTGATTCTGGCCGATGTTTCCAATAATATGGTGCATTTTGTGCTTTCCATACCGGTAATTCTGATATTCATGTTCTTTTTCGGTCAATATCCGACCCTGTCCTGGATTTACGGCCTGCCCATATTGGTATTGATTCAATTTTTTTTGGTTTGCGGGCTGGCGCTGGCAATCGCTTCTATTAACCTGTTTTTCCGCGACCTGGAGCGGATAGTCAACCTGATAACCATGGCGCTGTTCTACGCCACGCCGATATTTTACCATGAATCGCAGGTGCCTCAGAAATACCAGTTTATCATAAAGTACAACCCGTTTTCCCCTTTATTGATTTCCTGGCGCAACCTGTTCCTGACCGGGACCATTGATTGGATGGTGATGCTCAATGCTTTTATTTTCGGACTGGTGATATTCATTATCGGGTATTATATATTCCGGGCTCTGAGATGGCGCTTCGCGGAGGTACTATAAGATAGCCACTGATTACACAGATTAAATAAATTAAGAATCCGTGAAATCTGTGGCTTTAGATAATATATGGAAACAGTAATCAGTTTTGATAATATTTTTAAATCTTACCCGCTTTACCACGCGGTCACCGGCGGGTTTAAGAAGTTCCTGTTCAACCTGCCGGCTTCGATAAAGTCGCTGAACCAGACCACTTTCCATGCGTTGGAAGGAGTCTCGCTCAAGGTCGGCCGGGGTGAGCGGTTGGGTATTATCGGCCGGAACGGTTCGGGAAAGAGCACGGCGCTGGGGCTTATGGCCGGTGTGCTCAGGCCCAATAAAGGCCAGGTAACCATAAACGGCCGGGTTTCGCCGTTACTGGAGCTGGGTATGGGTTTTAACGGTGAGCTTACGGGCATAGAAAATATTTTTCTTAACGGCATCCTCATGGGCATGACCAAGACGGAAGTCAATAAGAATTTCAGCGACATCATCGCCTTTTCGGAAATCGGGGCGTTCTTGGACCAGCCGCTCAGGACATATTCCAGCGGCATGGTGGCCCGGCTGGCTTTTTCCATCATCGCGCATCTTGACCCGGAAATCATGCTGATTGACGAGATACTGGCCGTGGGCGATATGGCATTCCAGCAGAAATGCTACAATAAGATGCTGTCCTTCAAGGAAAAAGGCACTACCATAGTCCTGGTATCCCATTCCATGAGCGATATAATCAAGTTTTCGGAGAGGGTGATATTCCTGGATAAAGGCAAGATTGCCAGGGAAGGTAACCCGGCCGAGGTGATCAAGGCATACGAGGAGATGATGAAACAGTAACCGCGGTCCGTCAAATATGCAGAACTAACGGCATTATCCTGCACGGTGTTTTAATCTCATATGAAAAATATTATTCGGAGATTGATGCCCAGGCCCATCTGGCGGATGATCAGGTGGATTTATTATTTTGTCGTGGATACCGTTGATTTATTGCTGGGCCGGCGAGATGAATTGACCCCCCCAAAAGGCATGATTTTTGTGGGCGACGGCGATTTCAAGAAGACCGGCCAGGAGTTTTTTCGTTATTTCGTGGATATCGGCGGGCTGAAACCGGATGAAAAGGTGCTCGATGCCGGATGCGGCATCGGCCGGATGGCCGTCCCGCTGGCAAAATACCTGGATAAACGGGGCGGTTATGAAGGATTTGACATAGCCGCCGACGGGATTGACTGGTGCCGGAAAAGGATTACCCCGAGCTACCCCAATTTTAATTTCCGGGTAGCCGATGTGTTCAATAAATCGTATAACCCGCAGGGCAAATACCAGGCGTCTGAATACAGATTCCCTTATGAGGATAAATCGTTTGACTTCATATTCCTGACATCGGTGTTCACGCACATGCTGCCCCGGGATATGGAAAATTACCTGTCCGAGATTTCGCGCGTGTTGAAGAAAGGCGGCCGGTGTTTTATCACTTTCTTCCTGTTAAACGCCGAATCGGAGAAACTTATCGGCGCAAAATCAAGCAGCCTGGATTTTAAATACGACCTGGGCGGGTGCCGCACGGTCAACAAGGAGGCGCCGGAATTTGCGGTGGCTTACGGCGAAGGGTTCATCCGGGAGCTGGCCCGGAAATACGGGCTGAATGTCAGGGAGCCTATTCATTATGGGGCCTGGTGCGGCAGGAAGGACTTCCTGAGCTACCAGGATATCATCATAGCGGCTAAGGAATAATCCGGCTTTTGCTTGGCCGGGCAAACCATTCAGGCAACTCCTGTAATTACAAAATCTTGACCCGGGCATGTAATTAATATAAGATTGAAATATTAACAGGCTAACAATACTTTTGAATTTTCAAATCCGGTTATTTCGGGGACCGGGTGGTTGCCGGATTTCACCTGAAAGAATACACCTACGGCGAGCTGGCCGGGCTGTTCAAGCAGGGCGGATTTAATAGAATAAAGCCGTATATTTATATCAAAAGAAGGTATATCGGCATGCCTTTGTTTATTGTTAAACTGGTAGAATGGTTTACGGGGATGTTGCCTTTTTCCCTGCGGCGGATGCTGGCTGGCAAGCTGCCGTTTCGGCTGCTGGGTAATGTGATAATCGCCGGAAGGAAATAGATTATGCAATCAGGGGTCGGAGACAGGTTGTTGGCTAAATACCGTCAGATTAAGGGCAAGCTCCTGGCGGAGCGTTCCATCAGGAGGCGGGCTTATGACTGGTGTTTGAGGCGGGGCAAGGATTTATTCGGTTTATCTTATGATAAGGCGTTGGCAGAACATATTTTGGGCCGGTTCCGCGCCTTTAAGGAAAAAATGATGCCCTGGCACAGCCGTCGGCGCATGGTATACCAGAAGGTAGTCGGCGGTATCAAGAACATATTCGGAATTCGGTATCAATACCGGCCGGCCGCGCAAGGTGGGCAGGCGATGCCGATTGATTTGGCAAATGCGCCAAAGGTCAGCGTGGTTATTCCGGTTTACGACCGGACCGATTTCCTGAAAGAGAGCATCGAATCTATATTGACCCAGACATACAGGAATTTCGAGTTGATATTGGTTTGCGACGGGTCTCCGGCCGAAACGCTGGCGATAGTCAATCAATATAAATCACATTCTAAAGTCAGGATTTTCATATATAGGGATAACAGCGGAACTTCGGTGCGAGGGCGTAACCGCGGAATCAAGGAAGCATGGGGAAAATACCTGGCCTTCCTGGACAGCGATGATATAGCCGAACCAAACCGATTGGGGTTGTCGGTGAAATATATGGAGCAACATGATGCTGATTTGATTTACGGCTCGTGGCGGGTGAAAAACGAAAAAGGATGCCGTAATCTTGATGCTTTATGTTATGGCGACGGCGCAATAATTCATGCAGTAGACCTTGATTACGCCGGTTTATTGGAGAAAAACCTTGTTTGCCAGAGCACGGTAATGGCCAAAACGGAGGTTTTTATCAAAGCTGGTGGCTTGAGGCCGGGCTTGCGCTATTGCGAGGACTACGAGCTATGGCTGAGGTTGGTTTATCTGGGTCACAAGTTCAAGGCAGTGCCGGAGGTGCTGGCAACTTTGCGGTTCCATTCAGGCAACCTGGGTGAACGTTTTATACCGGAAGAAAAGATATGGAGGAAAAAATCCGTAGAATTGCATAAGATGCTCCCGAAACTAAAACCAACCATAGCTTTTGTCATTCCCAGCCAAGGGATTACCGGCGGAACGGCTGTAATATGCCAGCATGCCAACAGATTTTTACTGAAAGGATATGACGTCCTGCTTATTGATAATGAGTTTTTCCCTCACAAGAAGGGGCTTGAGGAATGGTTACCGGAAGTTTTACCCCAAATTATATCAATAAATGATGTAAAAACTCTGATGCCGCGGATTGATATTGCTATCAGCACAAGTTGGCAGACGGTTTATACCGTGAAAGATATGCCGATTGCACGAAAGATTTATTTTATCCAGTCGGATGAGACCCGCTTGAATCCGCCCGGCAGCGAAGAATCAGAACTGGCCAGACGGACTTATGAATTTGGTTTTGAAATGATAGTCATAGCCAAATGGCTAAGTAAATGGCTTAAAAACGATTTTGGCAAAACGGCCAGCTATATCCCGAATGGTCTGGACAATAAATTATTTTTCCCGTACCAGCCGCTGGAACCTAAAAGCAGCAAATTAAGGGTGCTTCTGGAAGGGCCGATAGACGTGGTTTTTAAGGGTATGAAAGAGGCTTTTGAAGTGGTTGATGGTATGGATGTGGAAGTCTGGTGCATTTCTTCCGGCGGACGGCCCAAGCCGGGTTGGAAATGCGACCGTTTTTTTGAAAAGGTGCCTTTGAAAGATATGCGAAAAATCTATTCATCCTGTGACGTTCTTATTAAAATGTCCAAGGTGGAATCATTTGCCATGCCGCCCTTGGAAATGATGGCATGCGGCGGCACGGTAATAATCAACAAGGTTACGGGATATGAGGAGTATATTGTGGATGGCGTCAATGCGCTGGTGGTAGAATTGGGAGACGTCAAAGCCGCACGCCAGAAACTGGAAATGCTTATCAAAGACCGGGCCTTGCTTAAAAGACTCGTTGAAGGAGGCATTGAAACGGCCAAGAACTGGAGTTGGGATTATAGTAACGACAAGTTTGTCAGACTACTGGAAGGCCAGACGGAGATAAAATGGCCAACCGATGCCGAAAGTGAATCAAACAAAAGCATATGAGAGCATTAGGAGAGATTTTACTGAAGAAATTCCGGGTGTTCAAGGGAAAAATGATGCCGGAAGGGACTGCTCTGCGATGGGGCTATGACTGGTTACTGGCCAGGGTCAAGAGATTTTTCGGTGTGATTGAGGAGCAATCGTTGGGTGAGGAGATAATTTTGCAATACCGGGTAGCCAAAGGCCGGATGTTTCCTTTCGGAAGCCGGAGGCGCCGATTCTACGAAAGAATCACGACAATTTTTAGGAAAGCAGCAGCTTATGATATTGCGGAGAATCATTCAATTACTTATGAAGAGTGGCTGGCTAAGAGGCATCCGTCGGAAAATGTTCTATACGGGATGCAAAGAGAAATTAATGAGTTTTCATATCAGCCTAAAATTGCTATTGGGATTATTGCTCGCGAGGGCGTTGAGTTAACTGCTTGGCAGAAATCAATTAAGTCTATAGCTTCTCAGGTTTACCATAACTGGAAGATTTACCTTATTGGCGCAGGTGATTTACCGTTTACCAAGCAAGAAGGTTCTCCAGTGGTCGGGGTGGGTTCAGTAAAGGATTTTTTTGCGGATAAAGAAAATGATTTTGCCGGGTTTATTTATCCCGGTGATATCATCCAACCTCATGGTCTGTTTAAGATTGTCCAACAGCTTAACATCGAAAAAGAGATTGACTTAGTGTATTGCGACAATGATTGGTTGAGCCAATCAGGCGCCAGGGAAAAACCTTTTTTTAAGCCGGATTGGTCGCCTGATTTGTTAATGGGCATGAATTACCTGGGCAGATTTTTCTGCGTCAAGACCGCATGCTTGGAAAATGAGGAAGGATTAGACAGTAACTTATACAAAATGATTTTAATTGCCGGATTCAAATGCAAAAAAATATCTCATATTCCGAATATCCTGTGCAGCTATGTTAGCTATCAGCCGGATAGCAAGGCCGAAAAGAAGGATTTGGAATATATCATCCGGAAGCGTGGCCCGGAAGCAGAGGTGTTGCCGTTGGTCCGCCAGGACGCGCATCGGGTCAGGTATAAAATTGCCGAGAACTTTCTGGTTTCCGTGATTATTCCAACCGCCTTCAGCAATCCGGATATATTCCGGAAATGTTTCGATTCATTGGTCCAAAAGACATCATACCGGAATATCGAAATCATTGTTATGGATAACAGCCGGGGTGCCTTGGCCAAAGGCAACATAGCCATGCCTAAGGAGAAATGCCGCATAATGGAGTATAAAGAAGAATTCAATTACGCCAGGATAAATAATATGGCGGCCAAGGAATCTAACGGGGCGATGATACTTTTTCTGAATGATGATACGGAAGTGTTGAATAGCGATTGGATAGATGCGATGTTGGAGCATTGCCAACGCAGAGAGATAGGTGTCGTCGGGGCAAAACTTCTATACCCGGACAGGACGGTTCAGCATGGTGGAATATTTTTTACCGGTAAGAAAGAGGTTATTGGACGGCATAGCTTTAGATTTGTCAAGGACGGCGCCGATCATTACGGATTTTTGGATGTAGTGCGCAATACTTCGGCTGTAACCGGCGCTTGCATGATGATACGTCGTGAGGTTTTTCGGGAGTTGAATGGTTTCAACGAGACTCTGGTAGTTGAATGTAATGATGCTGACTTATGTTTGCGGGCAATAGAAAAAGGATATCGTATCGTCTGGACACCTTTTGCTAGATTGCTTCACTATGAGGCGGTCAGTCGCATTGACGTTTATAAGCCATTGCCTAAAGATAGGATTACATTTTGGAATAGATGGAAAGTTAAACTGGAGAAAGGCGATCCATATTTCAATCCGAATTTGAGTGTTGACAAAGAAGATTATTCACTCAAACCTATCAAGTAATACTATGCGAGTTACTAAAAAAATTTTAGTGGTTAAAATTAACATGCTGGGAGATATGGTTACATTCCTGCCGGCGCTTAATTCGATTAAAAAAGGTATGCCGGATGCGGAAATCACCCTGTTAACCACATCAGTTGGGGCAGAACTAGTCAGGCTTACCGGGCTGGTTGATAATATCTGGGTAGCATCGCCGAGCGAAATGCGGTCTATTTTAGGATTTATAAAGTGGTGGCGGCAGATTGCAGATAAAAAATTTGATATTGCTATTTCATCTTATGACAGCCCATCATTAACCGGATTGTCCCTTTATTTATCGTCCATACCAGTTCGTATCGGATATAACTGCGCTAAATTGGCTAAAGCATATAATAAGCTGGTTCATTTTTCAAGGCGCATGCATATGGTTGATTTGAATCTTAGTTCTATAAAAGAACTAGGTTTACCTGCTTTAAAAGATCGCCTATCTATAAATATATCTGAAGCGGATAAAGAGATAATCGACAAAATGCTTATTGAAGCCGGCATAAATAAAGGCGAATTGATTATTGGAATGCATCCTGGATCGCATACGGCGCCGCGCTGGATGGCTGATCGATTTTCCGGATTGGCGCATGAACTAATTACTAATTACAGCGCCAGGATTATTTGTGTTGGGTCATATGAAGAAAAACCGATTATGGATGATATTAACTCCAAAATAAAAACAAAAATAATTGATTTTACGGGGCGGACCACTATTAGTCAGCTGGTTTATCTTATATCTAAGATGTCAATACTTATCGGTCACAGCAGCGGTCCATTGCACCTGGCTTATTTCATAGGGACACCGACGGTATCACTTTGGGGTGTAAGTCTTCCCGAGAACTGGGGTCCTTACTGGGATAAAGAGAGGCATGCCTGTTTAATAAGTAAATTAGATTGTCTGGGTTGTGATAGGGGAAAATGCCCCCGAGGGACGCTGGAATGCATGTCGTCTATCAGCGTGGAGAAAGTGTTGGATAACACATTACGCGGCCTGGGCCGAAAGAAGATTTTCTAATATCTGACGTTCATCCTGTTTGAGATTATCAAATCCGAAACCGATATTTCTTATGGAGTCATTAGGTTCACGGTCTATGAAAGCAATATGTGCCATGAATTTTGCAGGATTGTCCTGTTTTATTGACAAGGAAGCGGTAAACTTATTTTTTTTGTTTCCGACAAGCGTCGAGAAAAATGAATTAAATTTTACGCGTTCCTTTTTGATATCCCCGCCAATAGCCGGCACGAAATTTTCTACGAGCATGCCGTTGAGGCTGAGGTTGACTAATCGGCATTTGATAGCTTCTGCTGCATTGCTGCCAGCGTAAATTTCAGTGGTGTAGGAGAGCTCACGATGCAATGATTTCCCGTTTTGATTTTGGTTGATGCCGTCGTGTACGATTTTTAAGAATTTAATGGCATTGATAGGATGGTTGATTACTTGGGCGAATTCTTCCAGGGATGATTCGTTATCCGGCACGCCGATTATAGGCAGATGGGGAATTAATTTTTTTATGTCTGAAATTAGTTTTGATGTTTCGGGGTTAACCTTTGGCGCATCTATTACTACGGCATCAAATAGGGCTGTCTCGATTTTGTTTATAGCTTCACTATAACTTTCAGAGATAGATACCCCGTAGTAATTATTAAGAATACCTTTAAGCAAAATGCCAGAATCTTGTGCGGCATCAATAATTAAGACATTGGGCATACGATGGCTCCTTATAATAGTAGAATTATATATGATATATCGGATTTTAAGGCAGATAACTTAAAGAAATACCAATGGCTTGTAATTAACCGATTATTTTATGTTCATCTGTTAGCGAGATGCCATTGATTTGCATCTTTAGTTGGTCTGGATTGGGCGAGAATCTCAGGGCATTTTCTTCCGTGACCAGGCCGGTTTTGATAAGATTATGCAGCGATGTATTAAAGTCCTGCATACCGTCACTATTTGTTTCATGTATTATTTCCTGTATCATTTTATCGTCTTTATTCTGAATAAGTTTTTGGATGGTTGGGTTAACAATCATCACTTCCGCCATAGGTACCATACGTACTTCTTTTTTTGATGAAGGCACCAGACGTTGGCAAATGATGGATTTAAGGTTGAGGGTGATGCTCTGGCGAACAAGCTCGTTTTTTTCCTTGGGGAAGAGGTCAATAATACGAGAGATAGTTTGGGCGGCGGTAGACGCATGTATTGTTCCGAATACTAAGTGGCCGGTTTCTGCCGCCATTAGAGCGGCTTCGACGCTTTTATCATCCCGCATCTCACCAATCAGAATGACATCGGGGTTTTGGCGCACAACGTATTTAAGAGCTTCTTCAAAAGACCCCACATCTATGCCTATTTCCCGTTGATTTATGAATGACTTATTATCCTTGAAAAGATATTCAATAGGGTCTTCGATTGTAATTACATGGCATTTACGATTATCATTGATATATTGGATCATTGATGCCAAAGAGGTGGATTTTCCTGATGAAGTTGGGCCTGAGATGATAATTAATCCTTCTTTCAAAGAAGCAATTTTTTGAATAACTGGAGGCAGATGCAAATCATTTAGGGATGCTATTTCGGTATTAATTCTTCGTGCGGCTACGGCGATATTGCCTCGTTCATGATAAATATTTATTCGGAATCGACCCACGCCTTCAAGGTCGTAAGCAAAATCTAAATTAAGAGTTTGCTCAAAAAGTTTTTTTTGGGGATCAGTCAGTATTTCATAAACTAATTTCTTGATATCCGTTGAGGAAAAAAAATTGTTGCCCACTTCGTGCAGTATGGTAGAGATACGGAATATGGCTTTAGCTCCGACCTTAAGGTGAAGATCAGAGCCTTTGTTTTTAGCAAGGGCGCTAAAAAGCTTGTCAATGTTCTTTAATCCTTCTTTGCAGAATTCTTCCATAGTTCTAATTCATCGTAAGGGATATCTTCTATTGTAATCCATTTATTTCCTTCTATTGAAGCAAACACTGCAGAATTTTTATCAGGATTGGTCCATATCAATAAATTTTTAGTCGTGTTTTTCTCTTTTTGCCAGCCTTTATACTTATGGCCAATAACAGACTGATAGGCCTTGAATGATTCTATCGCATCGTTAGAGCTGTCCCATACGGTAGAGAGGCACAGCCCGTAAAGATTAGACTTTGTATTCTTTATGAGGAAATACTTATCGCCGTCCCATCCGTCAGACGCTTCTCTAAAGCTGGGTAATTCAAATGTACTAAAAAGTGTCCAGAACCCGAATTCGCCAAGCGTATCCGAAAAAATAATTTCCCATTGCGGTGGCAGGTTCGGTTCATTTACAGGTGTTGGGTCGTCGCGTTCAATTAAAAGTTTTCGCGGATGAATAATTTGTTCAGTAGATACCGGAGGATTCTGGTAAGCCAGATCTATGTTCTGCCAGCCGCCCTGAAAATCGGGTTTTTGATTGGTAATATTATAACTTATGATATCGCTAATGCTAGATAATCCGTGGACGTAAGGGGCATGCAAATACCAAAAAAGGTAAGAAGGAGCTTCTTCCAATCCTTTGAATGCGGCTTTTATTTCGGGGTATTTATCGGATAAATAAGACATTTGTGCTTCGGCCTGATTCAGCAGCATATCCCTCGTCATAAATTTCATGCGGCTGAATATTTGAGAGATAAAAGGGTTATTTATTCCGCTTTGCATTTGTTCGCCCAGAATTGGCCTCAAACTATATAGAGTCATAACGTAAGTTGCTTCCCCTTCATAAAGAAATCTGACTGCTGTAGCAGAGTCGTCCGAAGAGGATGCTTTTTTGTTAATGTTAGTAAGGTCAAAAAACTGGTCCTGCAAGGCGTGGCAAAGTTCATGAATTAGATTTTCTTTAAGCTGCTCCGGAGTAAAAGAGTCTATTTTTAGCAGATAAATAGTTTTTGTCAATGGGTCATAATAAGCACCGGCTTGGGTTAACAAAAGGTTTTCATAGCCTTTCCTTAAGTCATAATTTTCTGGGAGCAGACCCAATTTTATCAGCGACATTTGTATTTTCTGAATTTTTTCCGGTGGCATTTCATTATCCAGCTCATTTTTAACAAAACTGCGAAAATCTTTCATTGATTGAACGCGGGTCAACACATCAGATTTGAACTGTTTACATCGGATTGTCTCGATTTCTTTTTGGTATGACTTAATATTGCTGAGGATTTCTTCAATTGCACTTTTTTGGTTTCCCCTCTCCTGTGCAAAAATTATTGGAATTCCAATAATTGATAATCCAGCGCAGGCGATAGAAAAAATACTGAGAAATATCTTATTAATAAGAAATCCTTTGTTATGGTCTGCCGTAATGTTTTTTGTAGAACTTGAGATATTCACCGGTTTTTATTTTTTGCCACCAGGACTTATTTTTTAAATACCACTGCACCGTCTGCCTGATGCCTTCTTCGAATCTATACTTAGGCTGCCAGCCCAGCTGCTTCTTTATTTTAGCGATATCCAGCGCATAACGGCGGTCGTGGCCAGGCCGGTCCTTGACAAAGGTTATTAATGATTCCGGTTTGCCTAGTATTCCTAGAATAGTTTTGGTAATTTCAATATTGGTTTTTTCGGATTGCCCGGCAATATTATAAACTTGGCCTAATTTACCATGGCGCAAAACGCAGTCAATGGCCCGGCAATGGTCCTCTACATAAAGCCAATCGCGGATATTCAGACCGTCCCCATAAAGAGGCAATGGCTTATTTTCTAAGGCGTTGGATATAAAAAAAGGAATAAGTTTTTCCGGGAATTGATAAGGCCCGTAATTATTGCTGCCCCGGGTAATAATCGCGGCGTAACCGAATGTCTTCTCATACGCCTTAATAAGCAGGTCTGCGCTGGTTTTACTGGCTGAATAGGTGCTGCTTGGGTCTAAAGGTGATTTCTCGGTAAAGGGCGGGTCTTTTTTCTCCAATGAACCGTAGACTTCATCGGTAGATATCTGGATATAACGCTTTATCTTAAACTGGCGGGCAGCTTCAATCATGACCTGTGTCCCCAGAACATTAGTTTGGAGAAAGGCTGCCGGATGGTAGAGGCTTCGGTCCACGTGCGTTTCCGCCGCAAAATTGATTATGGCATCTATGCCGCCGGCCAGTATCTTATTAACGATTTTCCCGTCGGCGATGTTGCCTCTGACAAATTTATAGTGGCCATTTTTTTTAATATCCGCCAGATTCTCAAGGTTGCCGGCATAGGTCAGGAGGTCGAGGTTAATAATGGATATATTCCTATATTTTTTAAGCATGAAATGGATGAAATTGGAGCCGATGAATCCGCAGCCGCCCGTAACAAAAATTTTCATATAAACTCCTTTTAAGATAATAAAATAATTATCCAATTAGCATTATTTTGTCAATCTATATGTAGTTTTTTTATTGACAATTTTTTAATAAAATCTATCAATACTACAAAAGGAGATGTAATTATGTTTAATAATATCGGCGCTCAAGAGTTGCTCATTATTTTCTTAATTCTAATATTTCTTTTTGGAGCGAGCAAGCTTCCTTCCTTGGCACGCGGATTAGGCAAGTCGGTAAAGGAATTTAAAAAGGGGATGAACGAAGATGATGAAAAAAACAAAGTTAATGATGGATCATCTAATCCCCCTGAAGTAACGTAACTGGCGACATTATTTTAGCGGTATTTTAGTTCAAATCCTTATTTTGCCTAATAATACTTTTTTTGTATAACTAACCACTTCTTTAATAGCATTATTAAGAGGTGGATTTAGTGTTGCTCCAGCGGCTCGGTGGTGGCCGCCACCGCCGAAATGTGCCATCAATCTATCAGCGTTTATGGGTGGCTTAGCGCGGATACTCAACTTTATTTTTAAGGGATTATTCTTGCTCTCCCTGAAAAGCAATGCAACTTTTACATCTTTGATTGCTCTTAGTATGGACAAATATTCCTGGGAATCAGCTGGTTCGGCTCTGAATTTCTTGCACATCTGGCGTGTCAGGACCGTCCATGCAATCTGGTTATTAAGTTCTAATTTCATCCGTTTGAGGCAATCCATATAAAGGTGAGTTGCGGCGAGGCTTTTATTAGCGTGCATGCTGTTAAATATGTAAGCAAGGTCAATACCTTTCTTTATCATTTCACCAGCGATATAGTGACTTTCTGGGGTAGTTGATGAAAATACAAAATGGCCGGTATCAGTATCGATGGAAACGTAAAGATTAGTGGCAATATCTTTATCTATTTCAACTTTGGAAGCCGAGATAATCTGGTAAACGATTTCCCCAACAGCAGCACGCGAAGAGTCTGCCCAGTTGATATCGCCAAAAAGGTTGTTCCCCTGATGATGATCGATATTAATAACCACTGCTCCTTTTTTTGCAATTTTCCTGATAGATTCTGTGAGTTCTTCAAGCCTGTCTAAACCACTGGAATCCAGTACAACAATGACGTCATAATGTCTAGTTAATTTCGTGCTCGGTTTGAAGTGGCGCACTTGTTTAGCACCGGGCATAAACATCAATTCTTGCGGAATACCACCGGCATTAATTATGTCTACAGATTTATTCATCCGGTTAAGCATTTGGGCAAAAGCAAGCTCGGAGCCCAAAGCATCTCCATCACAGCGTGCATGGGTAGTTATCAAAAAGCTTCTATTTTTTCGTATTACTCTCAATATTTTTTTGATAAGGTTCATACTTCTTTACTAACCATTATTTTTATTATAACTGCAACAATTTTCAAAATAATAATTAACTAGTATGCTATTATTTATCAAGACTTCTCCTTTTTATCAACAAATAATTGCATATATTAAAATGAAGAGTCAGTAAGCTCATGTTTAAACATTATTTTAAAGGAATTCTCTTGACAGTGCAGTATTATAAGTTAAAGATTCAAAGATTTAATAGTGTTTTATGATGCAAGGGTGATTTGTTTCGACCGGCGGATTAGGCTGAGGAAAATCGAGATTTGCAAGCGGACCTGAATTTGCTTAACTGGCATGATTGATTTTAGATAAAGTAATTAATACGTTTTACTATTATAGAGGATAATTATATGAAGAAAAAGCTATCATTTCTATTTGATACCAAACTATCTAATTTGGATCCGGACATGAATTTCTTTGCAAAAAGTGAAGAAGATAGGCAATCAAAGAATCTTTTGATGATTGCTTCGGAAAGTCTTTGCCCCAGGCCTGTCCGTGAAGCATTAACCATGGTATTTACAAATAAATATGCTGAAGGTTACCCTTCGTTAAGGATGACTCAGCTTGAACGTGATAGGATTGAAAAGGAACCCGCGCGCTATTTAGCATTCCACAGGCGTTATGGAGACAGAAGGTTTTATAAAGGCGCAGAATTCAGTAATTTTGTTGAAGTGCTTGCACAACGTCGCGCCGCAGAGATATTTGCAAATCCAAATGCTTCTGTTGACGAAATATTTGTTAATGTTCAGCCACTTTCTGGCGCCGCGGCAAATAACGCGGTATATAATGCTTTTGTTGTCCCGGGGGACACCATTATGGGCATGTCTCTTTCATATGGTGGTCATTTAACACACGGAAGCCCGTTTAACCGTTCAGGAAGGCAGTACAAAGTCATTCCTTACACAGTTGACTTGAATACCGGTGAGCTTGACTATAAACAGATAGAGAATTTGGCTCTGGAACATAAGCCCAAGATTATTATAGCCGGCGCTAGTGCTTACCCATGGGGTATTGACTGGCAACGTTTATCAGAAATTGCACGAAAAGTATCGGTTCAAGTAGAAGGATTGAATAGGAAAGGGGCGGTTTTGGTGGCCGACATATCACATCCGTCAGGTCTTGTTGTAGCTGGACTTTTCCCTAATCCAGTAGGATTGGCTGATGTGACAACATTAACGACGCATAAAACGCTTTGCGGTCCTCGCGGTGCGATTATTATTTCAACGGATGATGACGTCGCCCGACGGATTGATTCCGGCGTTTTTCCCGGCGAGCAGGGTGGTCCACATATAAATAATATTGCGGCCAAGGCAGTTGGTTTTAAAATTGCTTCCACACCTGAATTTAAACAGCTACAGCAATGCATCTATGATAACTGCCAAGCGTTAGCCAAAGCGTTCAAGAATATGGGATTGAAACTTGCTTATGGCGGGACTAGTTCTCACTTAGTTTTAGTAGATCTTGATAGTATTAAAACAGAATCCGGAATACCGCTTAGAGGCGACGTGGCGTCTAATATTTTAGATCTTTGTGGCATAACCTGCAATAAGAATTCTCTTCCAGGTGACGAAACTGGCACTAGGCCGCGCGGTATCAGATTTGGGACAACTATTCTTTCCCAACTTGGGTTCGGAAAAAAAGAAATGGAAATTATTGCCAGACTGATTTACAGGGTTTTGACGAATATCCAGACATTCAAGGTTGTCAGTCATAGCGGTGAAATTGTTCGCGGCAAGATCAGCCAGGAAATTATGGATGAGACGCGTCATGAGATTGATAAACTTTTGGGTGTAAAACCTAACCGGCAGTCTGCTACAGATGCGATTGCGGTGCAAGGAGAAAGAGCCACGGCATTTCTTCAGTCTTTGGTACCTTATAATTTATATAATCTCAAGTCAGGGCAGGTTATTAAGACATCTTTATTAGACTGTAACGGTAAAATAATTGATAAAATATTATTAAAGATGATAGGGTTTGGTGATTATTTAGTTAAACCTTCAAAAAAGATTTTTGGCATTTATAATTATTTCAACAAACTATCAGACGGGTATATTAAATTTGACCCGGCTGACCCTTATCGTAAAATAGATGGTCCGGTTACGGTTAAGTTAGTCAAAGCCAAAATACCAGTGGCTAACCTATTGGAAGCAAAGGATGATTTATTCAAACCCTATTTCTTAGGGCAACAGGCATTGATCGCTATTAAGGCCGTGCACACAGGTATAAAAAAAGATTTTAAATTTATTCCTTACGAAGGAGAACCCAGAGAAACATCTATTTACCAAGAACACCTCAAGCTTACCAAGCCTAATTTTATGGTGCCTTTTGCAGGTTGGACATTGCCTATTTGGTATACCAGGGGCAGTGAAGAACATATCAATGTTCGTACTGCCTGTGGTTTGTTTGATGTATCCCATATGGGTAAAATCAGGATAACAGGGCATTATGCGATGAGGTTTATTGACGTGGTAACAACAAACTATGTGCCTAATCTTAGGCCAGGACAATCACACTATTCCTACATCCTTAGTTCTGATGCTGATGTAATGGATGATGTTATTGTTTATTGTTTTGCTCCGGAAGATTATTTCCTAGTTGTTAATGCTTCCAATGCTGAAAAAATATATCAATGGCTTAACGCCGTTAACAACCGTGAAGTTATGATTGACCTTGATAATCCTGCCTGCGAAATAGAAAATAAAGTAGAAATTAGCAAGCCAGATTGGGTTAACGTAGCATTACAAGGTCAAAAATCATTTGATATTTTACGAAAGATAATGCTGAAAACTCAAAAACCTTCGACCAGTAAAATGTTGAAAGCACTCGTTTTGCTAAAAAAATCGCGTTTTATTGAGATAGAAATTAGCGGTATCTGGGCACTAGTGGCCCGAACCGGTTACACCGGAGAAAAGCTGGGTTATGAGATATTCGTTAAACCGGAAGATGCGACAACATTCTGGAATATGTTGTTGGAAAAGGGCAAAGAATTTAATTTGAAGCCTTGTGGCTTAGCCGCCCGTGATTCACTTCGGACAGAGGCCGGATTACCGCTTTACGGTCATGAGCTAAACGGTGAGAATAGCATTATGCCCACCCAAGCCGGATACGGAGCATTCGTTAAAAGGCACAAGCCTTTCTTTATAGGACGTAAGGCATACTTAGCGAAGGAAAAGAAGATTACTCATCAAATAACCAGATTTAGAGTTATTACAGAACGGGTCAGGGCCATAAAGCCCGGAGACTTAGTATTCGACAATGATAAAAATATCGGTTTGGTTACCAGTTGCACATTGGTACCGATAATTGGAACGATGCCCCAGCTTTATACCCAGAAGGGCTTGATGCTTATTGAGAAAAAATATGTGGTCAAGGGGGCTATTCTTAACATTAAGCCTAAGTCTATGCAAGCTGGAGATACGCCGGTTCAGGTTAAAGTCAAAGGTAAGTATAAGCTAAGATAACGATAGGGTATCTACGGATTGCGTTTGATGACTTTCAAAGCATGACTAATATCCTCTGCCAGATCAGCAGTAAAAGTCATCTGTTTTTTAGAAATTGGATGTTCTAAGGTTATTCTATATGCATGAAGTGCCTGTCGCTTGAGTAAAACTTCACCTTTGACAACCAGCTCTTTTTTGCCACCATATGTAGTATCGCAAACTATTGGATGTTTGATGGACGCCAGGTGAACCCTTATTTGATGGGTTCGTCCAGTTTTGGGAAAAACTGAGACTAGTGTAAAACTTTGGCCGTCAAACAACGTTAATCTTTCCTTGACTTCATAATAAGACAGTGCTTCTTTACCAAATCCTTTTTTCTTAATTGATATTTTTTTATAGTCCTTAGTGTCACGGCCGAGTGGTTTTTCTATGATATCGGAATCTAATAGGATATTCCCTTCGACCATAGCCATATATTCTTTCTGAATTGTTCTTTTTTCGAACTGGTTTGAAATCATGAAATGCGCTTGAACCGTTTTAGCTGCGATTATTACACCGCTGGTATCTTTATCAAGCCGATGGACAATTCCTGGGCGATAGATGGACGGATCTGCAAACCCAGCTCTTCGAGTTATTTCAGGTAGTACGCCACAGTGGTGGAGCAGGGCATTAACCAGTGTGCCTTCCCAGTGTCCGGCCGAAGGATGAACCACCATATCGGGCGGTTTGTTGATAACTATCATAGCATCATCTTCATAGATTATAGTTAAAGGGATATTCTGTGCTTTCATCTGAGGTGTTATTAGCTGGGGCAGATGGATATCAATAACGTCGCCGTTGTTAAGATAGTGACTGGATTTGGCCGGACGCTTGTTAATCGTAATCATCCCTTTTTTAATAAGTGATTGGAGTAAATTGCGTGAATACTCTTGGAGACGCTTGGTTAAATATACATCGAGACGGTAGTCTTCAAGATTTGATTTCTTGATAGTGATTGACAGAGAATTAAGATGGGAATAATCAACCTGGATTGGTTTCATTCCAGTAACTTAAGGTAATGTTGCTTGTTGTGTTCAAATACGTATAGAGCTGCCATAACCCATCTGTCTCGCCAACCCGGCGCATGTTTCTTGCACCACTCCGTGGCAACTTCATCGCGATTGGCAGGTTTCTTGTTTTTTTCACCAGTGTACCAGATTTCTTTTTCTATTTCGTCCAGTTCAGATTTGATCTCAGTAAGATGATTGATTGATTTTGTTTTGACTATATACATCTTGACAGCCAGTTCCTCAGTTAGGTGGGGGATTTTCAAGTTTGGCAGGTCAGAAGTCCTGAATTTTTTGATGTTTTCTTTATTTTGTTTAATAAACGACTCTAAATCTTTTTCCAGATCGTGGTATTTTCCGCTGCCATAATCCTGGGCGATGTTTTTAATTTCACTGCACATAAATCCCATATGCGGGGACCCCGGCATATTCGTTGAATCTTGTATATTAAGCATATTCTAATACTAAAAAATAACTCCTAAAAGTCAAGAAAAACCGATGGAAATATTTCAGATTAACAATACTTATGTATAAATACTACATATAGTGTTTTTGATGTTTATGATACTATATAATGTGACCACTATAGTATACATCTCTGGAATCTCATAAAAATATTTACTAAATTTTAAGCAAAATACTTGACACGACGATATTAGTTAATAGAGTGGTATTAAATCCCATGAGGTGGGGGTGTATCCCACGTAGGGGAATATAAAGGCGTAATATAGAAAAATATACAAGAGGGGAATTAAGGGGGTAACTTCCTAATGTTTGTTGGTCAACACTATCATACTCTGGATATCAAAAAGCGCTTGGTAATTCCCGCCAAGTTACGCCATTCAGATTTGCTTACCCCCAATGAAGCTGATAACAAAGGTGTTTATGTCACATTAGATACCAAGAACTACCAGAATACAAATATTAATCTGCTGGTTCTTTATCCGGGATCGGTTTGGGCCAAGAACTTAGAGCTTCTGGAACAGAATGCCTTGAAGAGCGAAGAAGCCGCTTGGTATCTCCGAAAAGTATCTGCTGATACGGAGTTTTGTAAAATAGACGATCAGTGGCGCGTACTTATACCACTTCGGTTAATCAACACCGCCGAACTTAAACGTGATATCGTTATTGTTGGCGTGGGCAGTAAAATAGAGGTTTGGGATACCGCAAAATGGGATAATGTTTATAAGTGGCTTCAATCACAATCAACCACGTTTGAAAAATACGTTTATAAAATTTCCACCTAAAGGTGGAGGAAAGGAAATATATGAATGTTACTGTGGGGGAATCATTTGACCGGGTTCATAAACTATTGGAGGAAATGAAAAACTTATCCGAAGAATCCATTCGCGCCAGAGTTCAGCATTTGGAAAAGGATATTACGGTGTTATTCCAGAAACTTGAACAGTTACACACGCTGTCAGCCGATTTTGCGCAGGTTGACTTGAGCGAAGACGTATATTACTTGTTCAGACTTCTGGCTGAAGAAGAGGGAAAAAAGAAGGAAGTTTCCCGAAGGTTTCCATTGCTTTCCCGTGCGGCTGGAATATTTACTCTATAATAATGGTTCATAATCCAGTATTGCTTAACGAAGTTATTGAGCTTCTTAATCCACAGGCCGGGGAGGTGGTTGTTGACGGAACAGTTGGTTTTGGGGGGCATTTCAAAAAACTATTATCAATAATTCAACCCAATGGTCGATTGATTGGAATTGATCAGGATTGCGAAGCAATCGCTTATACCCAAGAATGGTTAAGGTCGTTTTTGGAACAGGGACACGAAATAAAATCAGTAGATTTGTTCTGTGACAATTTTTCCAATATAGGCAATATTCTGGATCGGCTCAGAGTATCTGGAGTTGATAGGATTCTGCTTGATATTGGGGTTTCTTCGTACCAACTGGACAGGCCCGAGCGTGGATTTAGTTTCCAGGCGGACGGTCCGTTAGACATGCGAATGGATCCCAAATCAGTTCTCACTGCCGAAAAAGTTATCAATGGTTATCACCCGAACAAACTGATTGATATTTTTAGAGAATACGGAGAGGAAAGGTGGGCTAGAAAAATTGCCCTGAATATAGTCAGAACCAGGGAGAAAGAAAGGATTGCAACGACAAGGCAACTGGCTGGAATTATAGAAAGGTCTGTGCCTTTCAAAGGCCGATCCAGGATTCATCCGGCTACCAGGGTTTTCCAAGCGATCCGAATAGAAGTTAATCAAGAATTAAATAATCTTAAAGTTTTCTTAGGTATTGTGCCGAAATATCTAAATATAGGAGGGCGGTTAGGGATTATCAGCTTCCATTCACTGGAGGATCGTTTAGTAAAGGAGTCGTTTAGAAACGGGAAAACTGAAAACATTTATCGGCTCATCACTAAAAAGCCGGTTTGGGCATCTGAAAAGGAATCATGCGAAAATCCACGTTCGCGAAGCGCAAGGTTAAGGGTAGTTGAGAGAATTTGAGAGAATAAGAAGGGGAGGGTAGAAAGAGATGGCATATGCACGTCCAAAGATTGGTCCTACTTATAGTAGTTATTACTCTTCTTGCTCTGATTACCGCATGGCAGCAAATTCAGACTGTTAGAATTGGATACCAGATTTCCAGCTTTACCGCCCTCAAACAAAGTTTGACAACGGAAAACCATACTTTTCAAACCAAACTTGCCTCGATAAAATCTCCTTTAAGCCTGACTAAAACTGCGGATTCTTCACAGCTTAAATTAGTTTACTCCGGTGATGCCAACATAAACGAAATCAAAGACCGAATTATCAGGATATCGGTGCCGAGAGGTTCTGTTCAAGCGAAATTAACCAGATAACAGCCAATGGTTGTGTAATCCAGATAGGATTCTATGACTGATCAATATCTCAAGCGTTCAAACATCATTTCTGGATTAATTATACTTGCGTTTGTATTTCTGGGAGTAAGGCTTTTCATCATACAAATTATTAGGCACTCAAAATACGAAGCAACTCAGAAAACTCAGGTTTATATGAAGACCGAGATTCAGCCTGAAACCGGTGCCATCCTGGACCGCAACGGCAAAGTTTTAGCGCTATCCCGCTTGGTCGATTCGGTTTATGTAGTGCCCGGCAAAATACAAGAACATCCTGCTGACGTTAGCCGTCTGGCCCAAACACTGGGATTGAATTATGCCGAGTTTGCCAAACAGATCAACGATGCCGTAGAACGAAAGAAACTCTTTCTTTGGGTCAAGCGCCGGATTGACGACGATTCGTCAGACAAGCTTAAGGCGCTTAAGTTAAGCGGAGTTGGATTTAAAAAAGAATACAAAAGATTTTACCCTAACGGTAATCTGGCCGGCCAGCTCATCGGATTCCGCGGCGTTGATGAGCAGGCATTGGGTGGCGTGGAGCTATTCTGCAACGACCAGCTAAAAGGGATTAACGGCTACCAGTATGTCCCGCGCGATGCCCGCCAGCATTCTTATACCTCCATAGAACTGGTCGAAAAACCATCCCAGCCGGGGAAAAACGTTTACCTGACTATTGACGCGGTAATCCAAAGCATTGTTGAAGAATCGCTGGCCGACGTAGCTAAAAAATACAAACCGTCCTGGGCCGGCAGCATGGTTATCAATCCGAATACCGGTGAAATACTGGCTATGGCCAATTATCCGTTCTTCGACCCCAATACACCTCAGAAATATTCTGATGAAACAAAGCGCAACCGCATTATCACCGATGTTTATGAACCCGGATCTGTATTCAAGCCATTCGTAATTACGGCTGCACTTCAAAATAATACTGTGCATATGTCGGACACATTTTACTGCGAAAACGGCCGCTACAAAGTCGGTAAGCGGACCATCACCGACCACAAGCCGTACGGCCGCCTGTCGCTTAAAGATGTCGTAGCTAAATCCAGTAATATCGGCATGGCCAAAATCGGACTGGCCACCGGTGCAACAAAAATTTATCCTTATGTCAAAAAGTTTGGTTTCGGACAGTTTAGCGGCCTTGGCTTCCCGGGAGAGCAAGCCGGGTTTGTAACGCCCCTTAACAAATGGACGAACTACACTTTGACCTCGGTTCCCATGGGTTATGAAATCACCGTTAATACTCTCCAACTGGCCAAAGCATATTCATCATTTGCTAACGGGGGGCGTTTGGTAAAGCCGCAAATGATTTCCCGGGTTACTGACCGCGAAGGAAACATCATCCAGGTTTGGACTCCGCCCACAGACACTGCACAGTCCGAACAATTGTTCACAGCTCAGACAAGGCAGAACGTGGTATCAATGCTCCGTGAAGTAGTCCTGAATGGTACGGGTACCGAAGCTAACCTAAAGACTTATACCGTGGCTGGCAAAACCGGTACCAGCAAAAAGCTTAACGCCGGCGGTAAATATGACAACAAATATCGCGGTCTGTTTGTTGCCTATGCACCAATAGAAAATCCCAGGATACTTGTAGTTATGGTGGTGGATAATCCCAAGGGTGCTTATTACGGCGGGACCGTTTCTGCGCCGAGCGTGGGCAAAATCATAGATAAAACCCTTAAGTACTTGGAAGAGCCGCCTTCAAGCATGCCGGTTGCAGGCGCCCGGGGCAACCGGATTGCGCGTTAGTCTTTATGGAATTAAAAGAACTCAAGCAGATTCTGCCCAATGCCCGTTTCTACGACTTTCAGAATCTGGAGATAACCGGCATCAGTTACGACTCGCGCCAGATAAAGAGCGGTGATTTATTTGTAGCTATCAAGGGTGTATCGACAGACGGTTACCGATTCATCGCCGATGCGCTTCACCGCGGCGCGCTCACACTGGTTACCCATAAAAAGGCTAACCTCTTTCCGCTGGTGCCCCAGATAGTTGTCAATTCGCCCCGTGCGGCCTTGGCGACCATCAGCAGTTATTTCTATGGCAACCCATCCGCCAAGCTCAAGGTTATCGGCGTTACCGGTACCAACGGAAAAACTACTACCACCTACCTGATTAAATCCATACTTGAGGCCAAAGGAGAGAAGGTCGGGCTTATCGGTACCATACAATACCTTATCGGAGACCGTCAGATTCCTGCGCCGAATACCACGCCGGAATCATACGACCTTCAGAAATATTTTGCCGAGATGCTTCGTCTTGGATTAAATTACGCGGTCATGGAAGTTTCATCACATGCTCTGGTTCAGCAACGGGTCAGGGGCACCAGTTTCCATATGGGGTTGTTTACCAACCTGACCCGGGATCATATGGATTACCACAAAACTGCCGCCAATTATCGGGCCGCTAAGGCATTGCTTTTTAAAGGACTGTCCGATGAATCGATCGCCATATTCAATTACGAAGATAAAGCCAGTAATTATTACAATAAGGTTACCAAGGCCCGGAAACTTTGGTACAGTATCAAGAGCTCGAACGCGACGGTATCGGCTGATATTATTGAGATGACCCTGAACGGTACCAGGTTTACTCTGGTCACGCCGTTTGGCAGCATTCCGATTGAGACAGCGCTTATCGGTCCGCACAATGTTTACAACATTATCGCCGCCGCCACGGCCGGAATCGCTTGCGGTGTGCCGCTGGAAAACGTTAAGCAGGGCATCGAAGCCGTTAAATCTGTCCGGGGCCGTCAGGAACTGGTTAACTCCGGACAAGGTTTTCACATTATGATAGACTACGCTCATACCGACGATGCGCTGAAAAACGTCCTGTCCGCCGTTAAGCCGCTGGTTAATGGCCGTGTCATCGTAGTCTTCGGTTGCGGCGGAGACCGCGACCGGGGCAAACGCCCGCTCATGGGCAAAGTCGTAGCCAAATACGCCGATACCTTCGTGATTACATCCGATAACCCGCGCTCCGAGGACCCGCTCCGGATTATTGCTGATATCCGGCGGGGTATAGCAAAGAAAAAAAATTATATTGTGGAGCCGGATCGTTATCAGGCCATAAAAAAGGCGCTTCATCTGGCTAAGCCCGGTGATTTAGTTTTGTTGGCCGGCAAGGGGCACGAAACTTACCAAATATTTAATAATGTGGTCAAACCGTTTGACGACCGTCAAGCAGCTATGGAAATACTAAACTCATAGCGGAGGGTTTTTACAATATTCCCGGATTATAAATTGTCATGATATCGATAAGCATACCGGAAATACTCGGCGCCATTAACGGTAAGGTTATCTCTGAACAGAAAGACCTATCCAGCAGGCGAGTTAATCATATATCCACCGATACCCGGGCCGCAGTCAAGGGTTCGGCTTTCTTCGCGCTTAAAGGACCCAACTTCGACGGCCATAATTTTATCAATGATGCCGTCACCCGCGGGGCGACTGTGTTAGTCGTCTCGCGGCGCGTCAAGACCATCTCTGGCCGGGCAGTTGTTATCAAGGTAGCTGATACCCTCAAAGCGCTTGGTGAATTAGCCGGATATTACAGGGGAATTTTAAGCATTCCTATCATCGCCGTGACCGGCAGCAACGGCAAAACTACGACCAAGGAGATGCTGGCCTGCATATTGTCCGGCCAAGGCCCGACCGCCCGGTCACCCAAGAGTTTCAATAACTATATTGGCGTTCCTCTGGCCATATTCAGTATCGAGCCACGGCACCGCTACGCGGTACTTGAGGTAGGCACCAACCGTCCGGGGGAAATTGCCTATCTTGGCCGTATTGCCCGTCCCAATGTAGCCGTCATAACAAATGTTGCGCCGACCCATCTGGAAGAACTTAAGAGTCTCGAAGGCATCGCCCGCGAGAAAGCGTCGCTCTTTGAATATCTTGCGTCCAACGGCACCGCCGTTTACGGCGCCGATAGCAATTTAATTAAGAAATTCATTCCGAAAGCCGAAAATAGAGTAGAAACATTTAGTTTGAAAAGAGGAGGAACATTACGCGCCAGCGGCATCAAAAATACCGCCGGTTGTGTTTATTTTATAGTTTCGGTCAATGGTAGCAACACCAAATATGCGTGCCATTTACCCGTGATAGGGGACTGGAACGTTAACAACGCCTTGGCTGCCATAACAGCCGCCCGGGCAGTCGGCGTGCCGGTCAAGGATTCATGCCGGGCGCTGGCTTTGTTCAAGGCGCCGCCCATGAGGATGGAGCGCCGAACTCTGAAAGGAGTGACCTACATCAACGATGCCTACAACGCCAACCCTTCTGCGGTGACTTGCGCGTTGCAGGCGCTGGCTCGGGAAAAGGCCGGACGCCGGATATTCGTCTTCGGCGAGATGCGCGAACTGGGCAGCTATACCCGTAAATATCACCAGGCTGTAGCCGGCGATATCGCCAGAGCCAAAATAGACGGGCTGGTTTGCGTGGGTCGGGCTACCCGGTCGACACTGCAGGCGTTGCCCAAGAATAAGCCGGAGTATAGTCGACTGCCTGTGAAGTTGTCCGCCAGAGGCGGATGCGCCTCAGGAGCACAGCCGCCTATACTTGGCAGTCATTCTAGCGCCAAAGGCGCCATAAAACTGCCAATGTATAAGTTTTATTGCAATAACGTCAGCCAGGCAATCAATTGCCTCAACCAAATAGTACAAAAGGGGGATACGGTTTTATTAAAAGGTTCCAGGGCGTCGGGATTGGAACGGATATTATCAGAGTTATGACTTGTAATTCAGAATTAAGCTTATGCTTTATCAACTGATTCATCCTTTATTAAATCAGTTCAAATATATAACCTTCCGGGCCGGCATCGCCGCCGTCGGCGCGTTCCTGTTATGCGTCATCCTCATGCCATCGCTCATCCGCTACCTCAAGAGCCGCAAGATATCCGAGCGGACCGATAAAAAAGATTCCGAAAAGTTGAAACAAATGCACTTAACCAAAGCCAATACCCCGACTATGGGCGGCATAGTGGTTATCCTGATAGTCCTGCTCTTGACCGTGCTTTTGGCTCGGCTTGATGACATATTCGTGATTAATACTATTCTGGCCGTTCTGGGGCTGGCTTTGCTCGGTTACTGGGATGACCTGATAAAGCTCCGCTCGGCCAAATCCGGAGTCAGCAAATCGTTCAAGCTCTTATGCCAGGGCATCATCGGGCTGGCTGTCGGAATAGGTTTTTATATGTACTTCCAGAAATACCTGCCGTCCGGCACCCAGCTTCATATACCCATATTCAAAGAAACCATTGAGCTGGGAATATTCTATCCGGTATTTGCCGCGTTGGTTATCGTGGCCAGTTCCAATGCAGTCAACCTGACTGATGGCCTGGACGGATTGGTCACCGGATGCCTGCTCATTGCCGGGCTGGCCTACCTGGTGATGGTTTATATCTCAGGCCGCATGGACTACACGGCGTATCTTAACGTGCCGTATGTCCCGGGTTCGGGAGAACTGACCATTTTTGCCGCGGCCATGGTCGGTTCCTGCCTGGCGTTCCTGTGGTTCAACGGATTCCCGGCCGAGATATTCATGGGCAACGTCGGCGCCGTTCCTCTTGGCGGGGCGCTGGGCATGCTCGCCCTGGCCTCAAAACAGGAACTGGTCCTGTTCCTGGTCGGCGCCATATTCGTAATGGAAGCGCTCTCGGTGCTCCTCCAGGTCCTGTCATTCCGGACCACCGGCAAGCGGATATTCAAGATAGCGCCCCTGCATCACCACTACGAATTCAACGGCTGGAGCGAGCCGAAAATAGTTTTGAGGTTCTGGATAGCCGCGGCTGTAATAGCATTAATCGCTCTGGCCATGTTGAAGATAGAGGTATTTTAGTTCGGCTGTTCGAACGTAGTGAGTTACAGCCGACTATACCTGGCAGTCCATCGGCTGTTAACGACAAAGGAGTGTTACAGCCGAGGATACCCAGCAGTAATTCTGGTGCCAAAAGCGCCATCAAACTGCTGGAGTATAATTCGCTACCGCTCAAACTGCCAGAGTATAGACAAAGGCAAGATGAATAGCAACCACAACAAAATACTGCTGATAACACTGGCGCTCATCGCCGGCGGGATAATAATGGTTTATTCCAGCAGTTTCTTCCAGGCGGAAAACTCGCGCTCCATCCACGACGGTTACTTCTTCTTCAAGCGCCAGTTCATCTGGATATTCATATCCATTATTGCCATGTTCATAATACGCGCCGTGCCTTATCACGTATGGGATAAACTCAGCCCGTTCCTTCTCTTAGGCACCTGGGCGTTGCTGATAGCCGTGCTGATACCCGGCATCGGGCACAGGGCGGGCGGAGCCAGCCGCTGGCTTCGGTTCGGGCCTGTCGGGTTCCAACCGTCCGAGTTCGCCAAGCTGGTGATTATCATCTTCATCGCCTCGTTCATCAACAAGAACCCCCAGGAAGTCAAATCGCTCAAGAAAGTATTCCTGCCTATTGCCGGCGTGGTCGGCTTGACCGTGTTATTGATACTGGTTGAGCCCGATATCGGCACGGCATTTTTCATAACACTAATCAGCGGCATATTGATGGTAATCGGCGGTGTCCGGCTCAGGCAATTGATACCCATCGGGGTAATCGGCCTGACCATCGCCTTGCTTGCCGCCATACAGTTCTATCCGCACGTCGGTGATCGGCTCAGGGTATTCATGAATCCGCAGGCGGATACCACCGGCAAGGGGTATCAAGTCAATCAATCGCTCATCGGACTGGGCGCCGGAGGCCTGACCGGAGTAGGCATCGGCCTTTCCAACCAGAAATTATTCTTCCTGCCCCAACAGCATACTGATTTCATCCTGTCAATAATAGGCGAGGAGATGGGTTTTATCGGGGTTATGATGGTCCTGGCTCTCTTTATGGGCATGATGTGGTACAGCCGGAAGATAGCCAAGGAATCGCCCGACCTGTTCGGCTCCCTGATGGCGCTGGGTATCGGCTTAAGCATCACCATCCAGGCGTTGTTCAATATCGCTGTAGTCAGCGGTGCGGTGCCGACCAAGGGAATATCACTGCCTTTCATCAGTTTCGGAGGCTCCGGCCTTCTGGCTTCTATGGTCGGTATCGGGATACTATTGAACATCGCTTCGCATAAACCAATAGTTCAGCACGAAAAACCGTCCCAGGTTTTCGGCAACCTGGTGGTATCCCAATCCTAACTATCGTTGATCCAGCCCACAACAAAGATATGCTAATAATTTATATTGACAATACGATTACGGAATGATAAATATCCGGCAACGTTATGAACAAGAAAGCTATTTCAATAAACGGTTTTGTTGCGAATATTCTGCTGGTGCTTGGCCTGTCAATAGCCCTGAATCAGCTTTCATACGGCGAGGAGCCGGCCAAGAAACAGGAGGACGAGCCGGCCAAAAAACAGGCGGATGAACCGGCCAAGAAACAGGCAGAAGAACCCTCTGCAAAGGATAAAGAGCTGGAAAAACTGGCCGAATCACTCAAAGTATCGAACGGCATCAAGGATAAAACAGTCAAAGACAAGACCAATGCCGAGATAGCCATTCGTTATGCAACAATAGGCGAGTATTCCAAAGCCATAGAGATATCCAAACTCCTGACCGACAGCCTCAAAAGTTCCACGCTCATAGCCATAACCGTTAAATATGCCAAGTCCGGCGAGAAATCCGTGGATATATTGGCCGATGCGCTGGATGTTGCCAGGGGCATCAAGAACGTGCCCATCAAAGACAAGACCATATCCGAGATAGCCATTCGTTACGGGGAAATAGACGCATACGCCAAAGCCGTGGATGTAACCAAGCCCCTGACCGATACCCAAAAGAGCAACGCATTGATAGTTATAACCCGCAGATACGCCAAGTCCGGCCAAACCACCACAGAGATATTGGACCAGGCTGTTATTGTAGCCAAAGTTATCAGGGACGTGCCCATCAAAGACAAGACCCTATCCGAGATATCGATTCGCTATGCGGAAATGGGCGACCCGGTCACAGGTTTGGAAACAGCCCGCCTAATAAAGGATGATAACATAAAAAGCAAAGCGGTTCAGGCAATAGGCAAGGTAAAGGAAAAGAAGTAATAAACCCATCCCGGGTTAGTGGCAGTTCGAGCAAAGCGAGTTTACTGCCACGTTATCCCCGAGCGAAGCGAGCGGGATTAGTGCGAAGCCTCCCTATGGGACTGCCACGTTATCCCGCATAGCGGGGCAAGTGTCAGCGAACCTGCCGAAGTTTGATGATATAAATTCCCAACTTAAATAATCAGTTTCCACTCCTAAAATGTTAAGCTAAAGTAAGCTAAAACTATTAGAAACACTTGACGAAATATTTATTTGCCTTATTATCAGCCCTTTGCTTGGTTCATTAGGGGCTCGGTCGTTGTCGCGGTGGAACCTTGATTAACCACGAAACTACTTCGTGTTTTTATATTTTCGTGTCTTCGTGGTAAGGAGTAAAATAAATGGACGGGAAAAACAAGTTAAGAATCGGCCTGGTCGGCGCGTCGGGTTACGCCGGCCGAGAGCTGATGAAGATTTTATTGAGGCATCCCAAGGTTGAAATAACCTCGGTCAGCGCCAAGGTTGATAAGACCCAGCCGCTTTCCGAGATATTTCCGGTATTCAAGAACCGTCTGGATTTGATGTGCGGCGAGCCGGACTTGGAGGCTATAGACAAACTCGCCGATTTCATATTCCTGGCGCTGCCGCACCGGATTTCAATGCTCTTTGTGCCCAAGTTCATCGAGCAGGGCAAGCGGGTAGTGGACTTGAGCGCTGATTACCGCCTCAAAGACACCGCATTATATGAAACCTGGTATGGCGTCAAGCATACCAGCCCGCATCTGCTGGCTTCCGGCGTTTACGGACTGCCGGAAGTGTACCGCAAGGATATCGCCAAAGCCCAGCTGATTGCCAATCCCGGCTGTTATCCGACCTCGGCCATACTGGGTTGCATACCGTTGCTCAAGCAGGGCCTGATAGACACGGACCGGATTATCATCGACGCCAAGTCAGGCGTCACCGGCGCCGGCCGGACTCCGTCTATGTTCCTGCATTTCCCCGAGACGAACGAGAATCTTAGGGCTTATAAAATAAACCAGCATCAGCATATGCCCGAGATAAACCAGGAGATGTCCAAACTGGCTAAGACGAAAATCGGCATAACCTTTGTGCCCCATATCGTCCCGATGAACCAGGGTATGCTGTCAACAATTTATCTCGACCTCAAAAAGGAATCGGCCACCAAAGACCTGATAGCGCTTTACCGGGATTATTATTCTGCTGAGCCGTTTGTCAGGGTTTTGCCGGAAGGTGTTTTCCCGGAAACGGCCAACGTTATCAACAATAATTTCTGCGATATCGGCATTCGGGTAACAGGCAAAAAAGCCATTGTCATAACCGCCATTGATAACCTCTGGAAAGGCGCCGCTTCACAGGCCGTCCATAATATGAATATTATGAACGGGTTTGAAGAAACGACAGGATTAATATAAGCGGTACGCAGATTTGCGCAGAGCCCTATGGGCTACGCAGATTTATACTAGAAGGAATCCAGGAGAACAGGAGTCCCGCTAATGCGGGATAAGGAACACTAACTCGCTATGCTCGAAGTGTTCCTAATAATTTCTTGGTCTCCTTATTAAATTATCCGTGTTAATCTGTGGCTATAATTGTATAAATGAATAAAATATCAGGTTCGGTAACAGCTCCCAAGGGATTCCTGGCCGCCGGCGTCAAGAGCGGCATCAAGCCCAATAAGCTTGATTTGGGCCTGGTTTTCTCCAAGGTCCCGGCGCTGGCCGCCGGGGTTTTTACCACCAATGAAATAAAGGCCGCGCCGGTCGAAATCTGCCAACAGTACCTTAAGCATGGTCTGGCCCAGGCCATCATAGTCAACAGCGGCAACGCCAATTGCCTGACCGGCCGGACCGGATTCAACCAGGCCGTTGCTGTTACCAAACAACTGGCATCCAGGCTGATGATTAAAACGGAATACGCCCTGATAGCCTCCACCGGCGTCATCGGCAAACCATTCCCGGCTGATAAAGTAATGAGGGCCATACCGGCACTGGTCAATAAACTCAGCCGGACCGGCGACCTCACCGCCGCCAAGGCCATTATGACCACCGACCTCTACCTCAAGAAGGTGGCAGTGAGCGTAAAAATAGGCGGCCGCGACGTTAAAATCGGCGGCATAGCCAAGGGCTCCGGCATGATATATCCCAATATGGCCACGATGCTGTGTTTCCTGACCACGGACGCCCGTATCGAACCGTCAGCATTAAGGCAGGCCCTGCGCGATGCGGTCAACGAATCCTTCAACTCTATAACGGTTGACGGCGATATGAGCACCAACGATACCGTGATTATCCTGGCCAATGCGCAGGCCGGCAACCCGGCCATAAAGTCCGGCTCCAAAGATTATAAGATATTCTACGAAGCGGTCAAATACGTTGCTCTCTTTTTGGCAAAGGAGATAGTCCGTGACGGCGAAGGCGCCAGCAAGTTTGTCGAGATAGAAGTGACCGGCGCCAGAAGCGACGCCGACGCCGGGAAGATAGCCGACCGGATTGCCAATTCCAGCCTGGTCAAGACGGCCATCGCCGGCGAGGACCCCAATGTCGGCAGGATTGCCTCCGCCGCCGGAGCGGCCGGGGTCAAGTTCGACCCCTCAAAAATGGATATACGTCTAAGCAGTTCGGCCCTGAGCTCACTGCCGAAGGGCGGTCTGCAGATAATGAGCCGCGGCCAGATACACGACCAAGCTCGGCCCCAGGCCCGCCGGTTATTGCTGAACAAGGCCATCAAGATATCCGTCAACCTGAATTCCGGCAAGGGCAGCGCCGTCAACTGGACCTGCGATTTGACTGAAGGTTACATAAAGATAAATGCAAAATATAATTAAAAAAGCCGCGGTTCTGATAGAAGCCATACCATACATCAGGAAGTTCCGCAATACCGTCACCGTGCTCAAGCTGGGCGGCAGTTTGGAGGACAACGCCCCGGCCATCAACGGAATCCTCAAGGACATCATATTCCTGAGTTCGGTCGGCATCAAGCCGGTGCTGATACACGGCGGCGGACGGCGCATCAGCGCCCGGATGGAACAGGCCGGGCTGGTGCCCAAGTTCCTGGACGGGCTCAGGGTGACCGACCGGGCCGCCATCAAGATTGTCAAAGAAGTGCTCTATAAAAGGAACCTGGAATTGACCCGTCAGTTCAACCACCTGGGCTGGAAAGCCCGGTCGCTGTGCGGCAAGCGGAACGAGATAATCTGGGCCGAGAAACTTATGCCCCACGGCAAGGACATCGGCTTTGTCGGCGAGGTCTCCTCGGTCAATATCAGGCCGATTATCAAGGCCTTCAATTACGGCGAGATACCGGTGCTGACGCCGCTGGGTTTCGGTAACGACGGCCAGACCTATAACATCAACGGCGACCAGGCCGCCTGCGACATCGCCGCCGCCCTGAAGGCCGAAAAGTTCGTTCTGATTACCGATGTCAAGGGCATCCTCAGGGACAAGTCCGACGAGTCGACCATCATCCCCACGCTGACCGCCGCCAAGGCCCGGGCATTGATTAAGAAAGGCATAATCAATACCGGGATGATACCCAAGGTAAAATCCATCATCAGCGCCCTGGGCAACGGCGTCAAAAAGACACATATCATTGACGGCAAGATACCGCACGCCATCCTGCTGGAAATATTCACCGATAAAGGCATCGGAACCGAGATAGTCAGATGATAGTTTGTGGCGCCATGGCGCCAATAAGGCGTCCCCGGGATTTGGTTAATTTATGTAATCTGTGGCTGGTGTTAATTCGTGGTATGGGCGGGGCAAGGGGAATAAGTAGAAGAATATTCGGGGCGGTGGCGGGGGGGGGTAGCGGGGAAATAGCGGACTCTAGGGGATGGGATCTATCTGCCGACAGGCAAGTGTGTTCCTGACCCTAGGATAAAGTATACAACTACTTGAAAATAATTCTATGATAAAACTAATAATTGATTATGGCAAAATATATTTTTTAGGATTAATTCTAATCATTTTGCTTGGATGTAGCAAATCTGAAATAAATATTTCAACTCATGCTATTAACCCTGTAACGTTGGAGAAACCAGAGGAAATT
>JAZDFB010000132.1:0-17327 GCA_043808305.1 Planctomycetota bacterium
CGCCCAGCGTTATCACAAACCCCATCTGCCGGGCCACGAGTTTTTTGTCCGAGAGAGAATTATACTTATCCTCATTATATTTAGCCGGGTCCGGGGAAGCGTTGGCAAAGATATACAATAATCCGAGGGCCCCGGTTGCTATGCCTTCCAAAAACAAAGGGTTTTTCGTGGTGGTATATTTAACATCCTCCAATTTCTGGTACTTTTTGATGGTGTAATCGATATTGGGATTGGCGATGGTGAATTTCATGACCGGCATTTCCAGGGTAGGTTTTTGCGTGATGGTCATGGATAAGGGCTTGGTAGAAACTTCCTTTGTTTCGCTGACAAGTTTTTGGCTGAATATCCCGGTCCGAGAAGAAGTCGTGCTGGTGCAAGCTGGAAGCATAGCCGCTATCATCACGGTGACAATGGCATATTTTAAAAATTTGGTCCGTTTCCAAATAATCATATTAGATTAAGCCCTATTTTCGCCACTCTATTATGGCCTGGCGCATTGCTTCGGCTGAAGGATGTTTCGGGGCCAGCTTAATGAACATCTCCCCGTCTGTTATGGCAGATGCAAAGTTTCCGACTTTGGAATAAATAACGCCCCGGTTGAAATATGATTCAGGGTCAGCCGGGTTCAGATTAATGGCCTCATTATAATCGGCAATGGCTTTATCCAAAATCCCCTTGTCAGAATAGACATTGCCGCGCCCGGCAAAGGCCCGGGCGTCTTTCGGGTTCAACTTGATTGCTTGGTCGAAATCAGTAATGGCCCTGTCCGCCCATTCTTTGGCGTAGAAGGCGCTGCCCCGGCCGCTGAACGCTCGGCTGTCAGCCGGGTTTAACCTAATGGCTTCATCAAAATCAGCAATGGCTTTGTCAAATTCGTTTTTTTTGCTGTATACCAACCCGCGGCAGGTATAAGCGCATCCATAGGCTTGGTTTATTTTTAACGCTTCGTTAAAATTGGACATGGCATCATCCAACGCGTTTTTTTCATAAAATGCCTGCCCCCTGTTTATATATACCCAGTCATCAGTCGGAGATAATTCAGTAGCTTTATTATAGTCTTCAATGGCTTCGGCATATTTTTTCTGGTTCATCTCCATATCGCCCTTGGCCATATATCCAACAAAACTTTCCGGACCGTATTTTACGGTTTTTTCAAGATGGGGCATGGCCTCATCGGGATTATTTTTGACATAGATTGTAATCCATGCCAGGCCGTAGTATGAAGATGCCAGGTCCGGGGACAGTTCAAGCGCCTTGTTGAAATTCTCAATTGCCTTGTCAAAATCATTCTTATCCTTGTAGGCATAAGCTATAAGCTGATATGCATTACCGTAAGTTTGGTCTATTTTGACAGATTCCAAGGAAAGCCTGATCCGTTCATCAGGATCGATTGCCTTTGCGGCTTTATCCAATGCTATTTTAGCCGACTTCCGAAGCTTAGCCTGTTCTTCAAGCATCTTATTCTTTTCGGCCAGCAGGCTCGCCTGTTCCTGGGCGGCGCGCTCAGCTTCTTCGCGTTTCTTTTTGGCCAGTTGCGCCGATTTGTAACTCTCGTCATTTTCCTTTATTGCGGTCTGGCACTGTTTGAGCAGGGTCTCAAATCCTTTATCATCCGGGAATCGTTTAATCATCTTTTCGCAAAGCTGGAGGGCTTCCTGATACTTGCCCTCGCCCAATAAACCGTATCCCTGTTGGCGGTAATCCTCCAATTCGCGGCCCTGGCTTGTAGATGAAACCCACCATACGATAATTGCTATTATCGTAAATATCAAAACAGAGCTGGCCACCGCCAGGCTGGCTGCTTTTTTCCTTTTTATCTTGTTCCACAACTGCGTCATGAAAGGCGGCCGTTGCGCCGTAATCGGCTGGCCTTTGAAATAACGCTCTATGTCCATCGCTAATTCCATAGCGGTCTGATAGCGGTTATCCTGATCCTTTTCCATGCACTTCAGGCAGATGGTTTCAACATCTTTGGGAATCGCCTTCATAATAGAAGTGGGTTTAACGGGGTCTTCGTGAATGACCTTGGAGAATATTTCGTACATCTCCTTGCCGTCAAAAGGCATCCGCGCGGTCAGAGCATGATAGTATGTCGAACCCAGCGAAAATATATCACTGCGGTGGTTTACGTCTTTTTTCCGGCCCTGAGCCTGCTCCGGCGACATATAGTTGGGCGTGCCCACCGTGGCGCCGGTTACGGTCAGCGTCTTGTCAAGCCCGGTCAGCGCCTTAGCTATGCCGAAGTCGGTCAAGTATGGTTTTCCGTCATTGTCTACCAGGATATTTGCGGGTTTGATATCACGATGAACCAGGTTCCGGGTATGGGCATAATGAAGCGCCGAGGCTATCAACTGAATAATCTTGGTTACCTCCTGAATCCCCGGCTTATCTTTGGATTTAATCAGTTTCTCCAGCCCCGCGCCTTCAATATACTCCATTGTAAAATAATTCAATTTCCCGATGGTGCCGCTTTCGTAGATTTGAACTATATTGGGGTGTTTAAGCTTGGCTACAGACTGGGCCTCACGGTGGAACCGTTCAATGGTGGTTTTATCTTGCGAGGTGGTGACCTTAAGAGCAACTCGGCGGTCTATGTCCGGGTCATAAGCCAAGTAGACCGTTCCCATTCCGCCCTGGCCTATTTTTTTCTCAAGAATATATCTGCCGAAAGTCTTGCCAGTAGGCGCAGACGGAGATTGAGAAACAGGCTGAGTTCCTGGTTTTAATCCCTCATCCTGCGCTACCTGTTTTGATTTATCCTCTTGTGCTTCTGGTTTTGATTCTACCGCCTGAGCTACTTCCTCCTTCTGGACTACTTCCGCCTCCTGGGCTACTGGTTTTGCTTCCGCCTCCTCAACTACTTCCGCTTCCTGAGCTACTGGTTTTGCTTCCGCTTCCTCAACTACTTCCGCCTCCTCAACTACTTCTGCTTCCTGGACTACTTCCGCCTCTTGGACTACTTCTGCTTCCTCAACTACTTCCACCTCATCAACTACTTCCGCCTCTTGAACTACTGGTTTTAATTCCACCTCGCAGTCAGGACAATAGCTTACGTCGACAAAATCTGAACCATCCTCAACGGAATATGTTTTCTGGCACTTGGGACATTTCAGAATATGAGCCATATGTATTGTCTGCTTAAATAGTTAATATCGCATCCAATTCCAAATTTCAGCCTTAAACTCCCCTTACATAATAATACCCCTGGGAAAAGTTATGTCAAGTAAAGAAATAATATTTTAAGCTGAATATTTGCTTGGCAAACGGTTTTTTCGCGTAATGTATCCTAAGAAACCATAGGAATTACGCTTATAAAACCCTTGTTAAGAGGTGTTTTACCCGAGTATTTGATATTATCACCGGATGGAAATGCCTAATTTTATTCCTCTATCAACTCCACGTTGGCACGTGGGATGATGGCTCTCTTGTTATCCGAGAACTCGACTTCCAGCACCCGGGCCGGGCTTTCGGTCTCGATGTTGACCAGGTCGTTGGGCAGTTTGGTCACCCGGGCCAGTTTGCCAAAATACGGTTCGCGGATGATTCTGATAAAATCGCCTTCTTTCATAGCGCCCCGTTCCCAGCCCTCCTGCGTAGCCACGGCCTTGGCCAGCTCGGGGTCGGGTATGATAATCTCCGGCCGGATGACGCCGGCCCGAATCTGGGTGGCGCCGCTGATGGATGCCTTTTTGCCTTCCTTCTTGACCAGCAGGTCAAAGGTCTTTTTAGCCATATTTATCCGGCCGAACCCTTCGGTCAGCACCAGGGTCAGTCCGATTTTCTCGGTGCCGGTAATGGCCACGCCCAGGTCGTAACCGAGCAGTTCTTTGAGGTCTTTGTCGTCGAATCCGCCGACGACGATTCCTTTGACGCCGATTTCAATGGCTTTTTTCAGGGTGGCGCTGGGCACATACGAGCCGCCTACGATTATCTTGCCCTTGTGCTCCGGCTTAACCTTGTCCGGGCTAAGCTCTTCGTTGGCCGATTTGACGGCCATCTGTAGGTTGCCGGTGATTTCGCCGCCGATGCCGAAGATGCCCTGGACGAAGGAGCAGTAGGTCTCGACAATAGCGCCTTCGCGCGGGATTACTTCCACCACCTTGCTGTCTATATATGCCTTGAGCTCCAGCGGCTGGGGCATTTCGCGCAATAATACCTGGCCGGTTATCTCGGAAACGCTTTCGACCGTGCCTTTGATGGGCGACTTAATAATGGTCTTGAACCACTTGATGAACGGCTTGCTTTCGGCAATGGCGTCGTCTTTGTCTATCTTGTCGCCGGGTTTCTTGAGCATGTAATGATGGATGTCCTCCGGCGCGATGGACAGCAGGTTGACGACGTTAATGCTCTGGACCTTGCCGGGCAGTTCGGTCCGGGCGATGATGGAATCGGAATTAACGGACTGGCCGACCTGAACCAGCACATCGCCCTGGATGGGCAGGATGCGCTTCTTCTTGATGAGCGTCCGCTCGGTAACTCTTAATCCCGGCGTATATGCGTGTCCCATAAATTAAATTCCTTATACTCACCGCAAAGGGCGCTAAGCGCGCAAAGATTTAATATTATTTTCTCTGCGTTCTTTGCGTTCTCTGCGGTAAAATACTTATTCCGGGTACAAGTTCATTGCCTTGGCCCATTTATTCAGGCAGCTGACCCGTTCGTCTTTATTCTCAGGCAGAACCAGCGGACGGCCGCGGGTATCAAATACCAACCCGACTACGCCGCCGGCCACCTTTTTGTTTATAGCCTTGCCTTTGCCTTCGCCCAGATTATAACCGCGGGCCGGGGTGGCTTCGACCGTAGCTTCCTGCCCAACGCCCAGCTGATACAACCTAACCTCGCCGTAAGCCATAGTATCGGTCACAACCTTGCCGTCCGGAAAAGTTATCTTGTATTCCAGGCACTTATCACCGACCTTGCCCTGGCCGACCGTAGCAACGCAGGTGCCGATGTAAACCATGCAGTCGCGGGTAAAGACGTCGGTAGCGGCCTTATCGTTAACGGTGGAAAGAACGCCTAAATGAGGCATCATAAATATGCTGTCCACCGAAAACAGGGTCACGCCGACCGGCTGGTAAGAGTCCATCATCATCATCATCGACTGCGACCGCCGGGGCGCGTGCGAAAGTATCCCGCCGCTGCCCACTACCAGGTTCAGCCGGTTCATATCTATCAAGGTCTGGCCGGAAGAGCCCTGGTCGAAAGCATCGGAGATGCTCCGTTCCTGTTGAATGCCTTTCAGCCCTACCGCCAGTTGCTTATGATGTTCAAACGCCAGGCGCAACGCCTCTCGGGCGATGGCCTGCTCCACCTTCAATTCTTCCAGTGTCTGCGGAATTGTGGTCGGCCGTATCATCTTGTTCTTGATACGATTGCGGATATCCTCTTCCTGGATATCAAACGGCACCCAGCGCATAATATTGGGAAGCCCGGCCTCGGCCAGGACGTTGGAGATGCTGTAGCTCATACCCAGGTTAGCGCTGACCGTCCGGTTGAAGATACCGTCAAAGACCGAGAAGGTATCGGTAGTAGCCCCGCCGATATCAACCCCGACCAGGTTAATGCCCTGCCGCTTGGCAATGGTTTCCATAATCAGGCCGACCGCGGCCGGCGTTGGCATAATCGGCGCGCCGACCCAGGACATCAGTTTCTTATATCCGGGCGCCTGGGCCATAACGTGCTCCAGGAACAATTCGTGTATCTCAGTCCGGGCCGGGTTAAGGTTCTCGCGCTCCAGCACCGGCCGGATGTTATCTGTAATGTAAAGCGCCGTGCGCTTTTCCAGGATTTCTTTGATATTAGGGCGGGCAATCTTGTTGCCGGCGAATATTACCGGCAACTGGTAACCGATGCCGAAACGCGGCTTAGGGTCTGCCGCGGCCAGGTATTCAGCCATTTCAACCACGTGGGTAACGGTTCCGCCGTCCGTGCCGCCGGAAAGAAGCACCATATCCGGCCGGAGCTGTCGGATGCGTTCTATTTTCTCGTGAGGCAGTCGCCCGTCGTTCGAGGCCAGGACATCCATGACAATAGCCCCGGCGCCCAGAGCGGCCCGTTGGGCGCTTTCGCCGGTCATACTCTTGACTGCGCCGGCTACCATCATCTGCAAGCCGCCGCCGGCCGAGCTGGTGGAAACATATATGTCAACCCCGACATTGCCGTTATTGGGGTAGATAATCTTTTCACCGTCCAGAATCTTGCGCCCGGAAAGCTCCTCAACCTCGGAGATGGCGTTAAGCACGCCCTTGGTAACGTCCTCAAACGGCGCTTCCACGGTGGTCGGCGCCTCGCCCCGGAAGGTCTGGCGGTATTCGCCCGAAGGCGTCTTCTCTATCAAAATCGCCTTGGTGGTAGTGCTCCCGCAGTCCGTGGCGATTATCACGTTCATCAGTTTTTTATCTATTGTTTCCATTTATTATTACTTATTAATCTTTTCTATGCGCTCGACAATCAAATCCACGCAACCACGCCGCTCCATTATCCGGGCCATCTGTTCATATTCGGTAGTGGACCAGACCATCCCAATAATCGGCTTAAAGAACTCCATCGCCTGACTGCCCAGGAAATTGAGCGGCCGGACAGATTCCAGGAACATAATCGCCGGAAGAGCCATCTGCCGCCGGACAACCAGCTGCGCCAGCTTGTCTACTAAAGCTATCTCCTGTTCGGTGAATTTATCGCCTTTCTCTATGGCAAACGCGTGCTTGAGTTTATCTATCAAAGACATTATTAGCATCCCGCCATTAGGTTTAATACAACAAATTAACTTGATACGGGCTGGGTGTCAAGAAAATTATCCGTTCTAAGGATAAGCAACCTACTCAACGTAGCCACGCAACCAGATGTTTAGTGCCACTAGGAACCCCGCCTGAAGCGGGGTAAACTCCGTGACGTAGTGGCATTTAGATCCCGCTTATTCCAGCGGGATAAAACCTATTCAATATAACCTTTCAACCACATATTGGCAGATGTAAACTGACCATTCTTATTGATAATCACCCTCACCTGTCTCGCCCCATCCGTGGCAATAGTCGCTTCTTTATAGAGATTGTTATTAAGGTTCGCGATATTCTGCCAGATGAAGTGCATCGTTGACGAACCCCAGTCTGTTCCGGCACGGCGGCCATAGACCCACAACTGTTGCTCCAACCCTATAGGCACGGACATAGCGTTGAACTGGATTTCCAGAATCACCGCCGTCGCCGTGGCCGGGATGAAGGACGTCAGGTCTATCAGCTGGTCTATGTTGGTGTTCGACTGCTCCCATAAAATTATAAAATGGGATTGGAAAAGGGTCAGCTTTCCCGCTGTTGGCGGGACCGCCGGAGTGATGTATTTGAACCGGCTGGACGAATTCTCGTAACTCAGCACCTGCCCGTCAGCGGGCGAGTTGACCGCATCCACTTTGTTCGGAGTAACGGAGTTCGGAGCTATCTTATCAGCGGTAACCGCATTATCCTTTATCTTATCTTTTACCACACTATTATCCTGCAACTCGTCACTCGCAACTCCCGGCGTAATAGGTCTTGTTATTCCGCCCGGAACAAAGGACAGCTTAGCCGGGGTGACGCTGGCATCCCGCAACTTATCCGTCGTGACGGATTGGTTTGCCAGTTCATCCGTATCAACCGCAGCCGACTTGATATGCCGTTTCTCAACGGAGTTATCGGCCAGCTTAGCCGCGCTGATGGAATTATCCGGAATGCCAACTGCCGGGACATCATCGCCCAGCTTAGCTAAGGTAACGGCTTTGTCGGCGATATCCTCGGTCTGAATCGTTGCATCCTTAATCTTAGGCGATGTCACCGCATCCGGAGCCAGTTTGTCCTCCGTAATCGCGCCCTCGATAATCTGCGGAGTAGTCACCTGCCCGCCTGAAAAATAGTTTCTTCTGTATGTCATAAATCACTTATTCCTTTTCACCACAAAGCGCACAAAGAACACAAAGAATCTGTGTAATCTGTGGCTCGTGTTAATTCATAATTTGTCATAGCGCGGTCGGGCCCCGCCCCGATATCAAACCGGGACGGGACCACTCACGCTTACCCTTAGATTAAAACTATCCTGGCATGGAGTTTGGTTTCCGGGTCGGAATACTCATACTCCAGAAGCGAATCCGTCGCCCCGCCGCCGACTACGAACGGTTTCACCGTCGCATCAGCAAAGGCATTAGCCAGGTCAACCAACCGGGCGTTCTGGAGCGCCAGTTCGGCCGCTTCCATATCCGCCTTAAGGATGTTCATCCCTGTCGCTATCAGCAAGCTGGTCACTGCTGAACGAAACTGCTGCCTAAGCCCGGCCTTGGTGAAGTCGTAAGGACCTCCGCCAATAACCTCCACGTGTTCGGTGAACCTGTTGGCTATCGGGTCGCCGGACATCCAGTAAGCCGCCTGCGGTAAAACCATACCGCGAACGCGGTCGCCGGTAAGCCGGAGAATACCGTTAGCCACGGCATTAGCCCACCTGTCCTTGGCGTTAGTAACCTGTGTCTTAAAACCCTTGGCGAATATCCCGTCAACCGTTTCGAAAGCTTTGGTCAGCTTTTCCGTAAACTTGTTGTAGGCATTAGCCAACCCCTTGTAGTGCGCCCGCTGGATATTCTTCTGAGTGTGGCCTGCCCTTGAGACAAAGCCCGGGTCAATCATACCCTTCCACTTTTGGCTGGATACTTCCGCCACCCGCGACTGGAACGTACCTTCATCCGGCAGGACTTCCAGGAGCCTGTCGTACATCCGTTGCGCATTTGCAGTCAGTGATTCTGCCCATCTATCAGGCATATCGCCTGAGGGTTCAAGACTAACCGGAACGGTTATCTTGATGTCCAGTTTAACATCGTTTGCCATAAAAACCTCCGATTTTAACCACGAATTCACGCGAATAAAAATAACCCGCATACTCCGTGGTTTATACCCTTATCAGAGGAGTCAAGGTAGATTGCCACCACATCAACCACACCTTGATGGTGGCTCCCCTGATAATTATTCCTGAAACTATGTTTTCCTTATTAACAGGACTGCCAGCAAACAGCAGATACCGCAGACTAACCACCCGTAAACAGACAAAACCTGCATCTGTGTTCTGGTTTCCTGATACTCCCTGAGCAAGTCCCGGACCATCTCTAATGTCTTGCCTAATTGCTCATTATCAACCTTGCCCGCATCGGTTAATCCGATAGCCTTTTCTAATTGAGTCAATGCCTCGTTGGCCTTATTCTTGACATTATTCTCAATCCTATCCGTTACCCCTGTGGCAATCCGGCATCCTGCAAGGACAATCAGGCCTATTATTGATATCCAAACTAATCTCTTAACCATATTACACCTCTCTTTTAATCCGTGTTTACTCGCAGTTATCCATCGGCTGTTAGCGACAAAGGAGCGTTACAGCCGAGGATACTCGGCAGTAAGTCGCTTTGCTCCAACTGCCGAAGTAAACTTTACTCGTTAGAGCTAAAGCTACCGCCTTTCTTAGTGACACTTCGAGCTTGCGAGTTAGTGTCACTTAGATCCCGCAAGCGTAGCTTGACGGGACAAAGACTATTCCGTCAGGGACAGCGAGTTATCCCCGCAGGGGGTTATCTCTGGTTTCCATCAATCCGCTTATCTATTTCTATAATCCAGCGTTGGCTCTGCTGGCGTTCATAGGGCGAGCGTAACCGTTGCCAACCGCCCCGGACCTTGCGCCTAAGAGGCGGCAGGTCTATCTCCCTGGCCGGGAATTTCTGGCGATAACATTCCGGGCAATAGCCGGTCAGTTTCGGCTCCCAACCGCGCAATAGTTTCCGGCATTCCTTGCATTTCGTATGGTCCACCATTTCCGTGCAAACTGTTACTTGCATATATCTCTCCTTTCTTTCTCTATATATGTATGAAGAGTTTGTGACAATTTCCCCGGAGAATAACTGATTTATCTGACAGCCCGTTTCACATCAATTTCCTATAATTATGTATGCGCAAAGCGTGACAGCTCCTTGCCTATCCGGCCAAGTCCGAATAGCGCCGGTCATCCCGCCACTTCATCCGGGCAATATATTATGGGCATTGTGTGACAGGCGGCCTTTCCAAGGAGGCATTAGTTTTTCTGGACATCATTTCCTGTCCCGGTATAATGAGGTGAGATTTAAGACCGGCTTAATAAGGAATGTAGTTATGCCAATGCCCTCCACAACGCCACGGACCAAAAACACCATTCACCTGCTTCAGGATGGCGGACCATTAAGCGTCCAGGAATACCGGCGCATCAAAGATAAATACTTCCGGGTTATCAGCGGTATTCTCAGATATAAACTTTCCAAGTCAGCGGTCAGTAATGATGATATCCGAGGAATGTCGGAAGAAGTGTTTGACGATGTTTTTACACCGGCAAATATAAAAGAATATAAGTGGTCATTCCAATTTCGCCAGTTTCTCTACAAGCAGATAACCGGCAAGTTCTGGGAAAAGATACATGAGTTGGATAAAAAAGAAGTGCTGTTTAGCACGCTGGCTGGCAAAAACAAAGATGGCAAAACAGACCCGGTTGATTTTGTTTCGCTCTGCGCATCCCTTAATCAACCGGCGAAGAAATTAGATGAATCCGAGCGGAAAGACCTGGCATTGACTATAGTAAAAGAATTTATTTTGCCAGACCTGCGAACTAAAAATAAATTATATCATCAGGTTTTACATCGCAGAGAGATTGACCAGCGGGCATACCCTGATATTGCTCGCGAGTTTAAAATAACCCAGGCTAACGCCCGGCAGTGTTATCTCCGCGCCAAAAAACTCTTTGTTAAGATATTTGTCCAATATGTCAACCAGATGCCTTTTATAGATGAAACCCTGTATGATACCAAACGGCTGATGACGATATTGCCGTTACTTAAAAAGAAATAATTATGTTAATGCCCTGGCGCCATACACTTAGCAACTACAATGTCCCAACGGACGATAAGGTTATCTACCCGTCCGGCGAGGTAGTTTGCTGGAAAACAAACCATCAGGCCAATAATAACCCCTGTGTAATCAAAGCCATCCACACAAAATTCGTAACAGATGAAGATGTTGAATTGCTAAAAAAATTCTGGAATGACCCATCTTTGCGTCATGCTAATTTAGTTAATATTGTAGATGTGATTCATCAACCCAATGCCGACTGGCTTTACTGCGTGATGGAGTTGTGCGATGGCGGTAATCTCCGGCAACAAATGGAAAATCAATGCCTGAAGCATAAAAAAGACAAAGAAATAATCAAAGAGATTATTATTCCTCTGCTTGAGGCGTTACAACTGCTTCATAACAATGATTTGCGCCACCGCGACCTCAAACCGGAAAATATATTCCTTAAAAGCGGAGATACTATGGGTATCTATAAGATTGGCGACTATGGACTAATGCATTCCCAGAAATGGGTAGATGACTATTTATCATCCGCAGGAACGCCTTATTATATGGCGCCGGAGATGATGCGCAATGCCAGCCCTGAAGATAAAAGCAAACGTGACCATCGCGCTGACCTTTATTCCATCGGTATCATCTTGCGTGAACTGATTACCAAAGAAAAACCGCCTTATAGCCAGCCACTTGATGAAAAACCAAACCAACTGCATCCGATTATAAATAAGGCAATCAAAAATGACCCGGACGTGCGTTACCGTTCTGCCCAGGATTTCTTAGATGCTCTAAGCTACTATTGTGGGCTCATAAGAGTACAGATACAATTGAAACCTCCTAAAAAATCTAAAACTATTAAACATCCTATAGGACTTCTTAAAAAATTACAGGAGAAGATGAACAATTTATATAAGCAGGGAAACTATCGCGAGGCGATTCCCATTGCCGAAATAATACTCAAGGAAACAGAAACCAAGTATGGCAAAAACCACCCCTCAACCGCCGCCACGCTTAATAACCTTGCTGAGTTATATAGGGCAAAAGGTGATTATGCAGGCGCAGAGCCGTTATTCGAACGAAATCTTGAGATTAAAGAAAAGAAATTAGGTTCGGACCACCCCTTAACCGCAACCGCACTTAATAACCTTGCCGGGTTATATGATACTAAGGGTGAATATGCCAAGGCCGAGCCATTGTTCAAACGAAGCCTTGAGATTATGGAAAAGAAATTAGGTCCGGAACACCCTGAGACCGCAAACTTGCTTAATAACCTTGCCGGGTTATATGATACTAAGGGTGAATATGCCAAGGCTGAACCGCTGTATAAACGAGCCCTTGCGATTAGAGAAAAAGCATTAGGACCGGACCACTCCTTAACCGCCACTACTATTAATAACCTGGCCGGGTTATATAACTCAAAAGGCGATTATGCCCAGGCAGAGCCGTTGTTCAAACGAAGCCTTGCGATTAGAGAAAAAGCATTGGGGCCTGAACACCCTGATACCGCAGCCTCGCTTAATAACCTTGCCTTGTTATATCAGGGAAAAGGCGATTATGCAGGCGCAGAGCCATTGTTCAAACGAGCCCTTGCGATTACAGAAAAGGCATTAGGGCCGGAACACCCCTTAACTGCAACCTCTCTTAATAATCTTGCTGAGTTATATAGAGTAAAAAGTGATTATGCAGGCGCAGAGCCGTTATACAAACGAAGCCTTGCGATTACAGAAAAGGCATTAGGGCCGGAACACCCCTTAACTGCAATCTCTCTTAATAACCTTGCCTTGTTATATCAGGTAAAAGGCGATTATGCCCAGGCAGAGCCATTGCTCAAACGAAGCCTTGCGATTGTAGAAAATAAATTAGGGCCGGAACACCCTGATACCGCAACCTCGCTTAATAATCTTGCTGAGTTATATAGAGTAAAAAGTGATTATGCAGGCGCAGAGCCGTTATACAAACGAAGCCTTGCGATTAGAGAAAAGGCATTAGGGCCGGAACACCCTGATACCGCCACAGCACTTAATAACTTAGCCGGGTTATATGCCTCAAAAGGCAATTATGCAAACACAGAGCCATTGTTCAAACGAGCCCTTGAGATTAGAGAAAAAGCATTAGGGCCTGAACACCCTGATACCGCAGCCTCGCTTAATAACCTTGCCTTGTTATATCAGGGAAAAGACGATTATGCAAGCGCAGAGCCATTGCTCAAACGAAGCCTTGCGATTACAGAAAAGGCATTGGGGCTAGAACACCCTGATACTGCAACTTCTCTTAATAACCTGGCCGGGATCTATATAAAAAACGGTGAGACAGAAAAGGCAAAGGAACTATTTGAGCGGGCATTAAAAATCCTACAGAAATCCCTGCCGCCTGAACATCCTCATATTAAATTAGTAAAAGACGCCTTAAAAGGTTTTGAAAAATAGCCATTTCCACATGCCTCTACGGGGGGCAAAACCCTGTTTTGGGCGCTTTTTGTCATCCTAAACCATTATTAAATAAGAACTTATAAATAGAGGGGGGAGATACCCCCTACCCCCCACCTTAACCACCCGCCCCTTGTCTTATAATAGATGCCGACTTGTCATATAATAAACGCCGACTTGTCTTATAATAGATGCCGACTTGTCTTATAATAGATGCCGACTTGTCATATAATAGACGCCGAGTTGTCTTATAACAGACGCCGACTCGTCTTATAATAGACGCCGACTTGTCATATAATAAAGGCCGACTTGTCTTATAACAGACGCCGACTCGTCATATAACAGACGCCGACTTGTCTTATAACAGAGGCCGACTTGTCTTATAATAGACGCCGAGTTGTCATATAACAGACGCCGACTCGTCTTATAATAGAAGCCGACTTGTCTTATAATAGATGCCGACTTGTCTTATACTATAGGGGTGTGCAAAAAATGGCTTCAGAAATGGGTTTAATTGCAGTATTATCGCCCAAGGTGTGTTAGGATTAAATATTGCCTTTTACGCTAAAATTCCTCTTGACAAAACCTTAAAATATGGTTTAATATAATTAAATAAAAAGTTCATGTTTTCTTGACAAAGATACCGATAGGAAATATGGTTAATAACGCAATTTGAGCAATCAAGTTGCACTATATCTAATGCTTGGGGGCTCGCGAAAGCGGGTCCCTTTTGCTTTTATAGCCATCTATGGCTTCATTTCCTTAGGCCAGCATATAAATTCCCTGATTTTCTGGATATCAAAAATAATTAGCCTATTGCTCCTTAAGGCATTTAACTCAGCCGAGACCCTTCGGGGCGTAGCGAATAATACAACCTTTTTACCGGCATCTAATAGTTGCTTGAGCGTATCGGCAAAATCGCTGTCGCCGCTCCAGAGGATGAAATTTTCTGCTTTCTTGAGGTGATGGTCAATCATCATATCTGTGCTAATTTCCACATCAAAATTGCATTTTAGGTCTTCTATAAAAAGTATCCCCTGCTGATTTAGTTCTTTTAATTTACTATTGAGCAGTATGACTGTTTCAATATTAAATTTCCGTAATAAGGGCTCCCGAATAAATTCCTTAAGTATCGCGGGCGAATCAGGAGGTATGCTTGAAACATCTAGAGATATTCTTATAGTCTTAACCGGCTTTGTAATAACAATATAGCCATATCTTCTGGTTTGATTTATAAAATCTTCCGACTCCTGTTTACCAACTAAAGTGCCATCATAGAATTTTATTTCTTTGATTGTGTCAAAAGAACCTAATAGTTGTTTCAAACGCTTGAGGTCAATATGCCAACCTAATTTCTCCTGCCACCTATATACATTAGCAAAATCAATATACACATTGGTTGGCCTATCTAAAATCCATTCAAGTTCTTTAATCCGCTCTGGATATTTTTCGGCTAATTGTTTGATTCTATCTATTGTTGAATTAAACATATATTTTAATCCGTGTAATCTGCTTGCACTGAGTACAACGAATGTGTGGCTCCGAATTCCCCTAATCCCTAATCACCTGCGGAGCGTGAGCGAAGTCCCGATGAACATCGGGGCTCCCCCCTGTAATCTGAAATCTGCAATCGGTGAACAATATCCCATCTGCCCCTATTGCCCCACCTGCGTCGGGGTATTACTATAACCCGTTCCCCAAGCCCAGAGCGAGCCGTTGGTCTTCAGGGCTAAGGTGTATTCGACTCCACCGGCAATGGTCGCCCCAGCCCAGTCCGTGCCTATGAGTGTCGGGGTGTTCTTCATATCACCAGTTGTCCCATCGCCTAATTGACCATACCAGTTGCCACCCCAAGCATAGAGTGTGCCGTCAGTCTTCAAGGCAACGGTGTGCCAGTAAACAGCAGCAATGGCAGACCAGCCGGTTGTGCTAATAAGTTTAGGGCCGGTAGTTACATCAGTAGTTGTCCCATCGCCTAATTGACCATCGCTATTATCACCCCAGACCCAAAGTGAGCCGTCGGTCTTAAGGGCAATGGTATGATAGTATCCAGCGGAGATGGCAGACCAGCCGGTTGTACTAATAAGTTTAGGGCCGGTAATTACATTAGTAGTTGTCCCGTCACCTAACTGACCGTTGTTATTGTATCCCCAAGCCCAGATAGAACCATCGGTCTTCAGGGCAATAGTGTGATTTCCTCCAGCGGAGATGGCAGACCAGCCGGTTGTGCTAATAAGTTTAGGACCGGTAGTTACATTAGTAGTTGTCCCATCACCTAACTGACCATAAAAGTTATATCCCCAAGCCCAGATAGAGCCATCGGTCTTTAGGGCAATGGTGTGATTTTCGCCCACGGCAACGGCTATCCAGTTGGTATCCGTGCCAATTTTAGTAGGAATTTTTCTAATTTCAGTTGTCCCATCACCTAATTGACCTGACTGATTATATCCCCAGGCCCAGAGTGTACCATCGGACTTGAGGGCAACGGTGTGAAGACTTCCAGCGGCGATGGCAGACCAACCAGTAGTGCTGATAAGTTTAGGGCCGGTAGTTACATTAGTTTGTGTTCCATCGCCTAATTGACCATACGAGTTGCTACCCCAGGCCCAGATAGAGCCGTCAGTCTTGAGGGCAATAGTGTAATAATAACCACTAGCCACCTGTGCCCAACGGGTAGTATCTCCAAAAACCTCATTAGAATATACGCTATCACCAGCAGCGTTATAAGCCCTTACGCGGTAATAATAGCTTGTGTTTGGAGTTAAAGCAGTATTGGTATAGACAACAGTATTTGCCGTTACTGTAATAAGGAATGCATACGCGGTATTTGTTAACCCGCGTTCTATCCGGTATCCGTCTTCACTATTAGAATTATCAGCCCAGGTCAACGCTATTGCGGTAGTCGAAAGAACCACCGCATTCAGAGATGATGGAATATTTAGCGGCGTAAGCGCAGAAACTACATCGGAGTAATTGCTATCGCCATTCCCATTATAAGACCTTATGCGATAATAATAAGCGGTATTCTCTGCCAGGCCGGTATTCGGATAAGAAATATTATTTGCTCCGACCGTAGTAATCTGGGTAAAGGTTATCCCGTCCAAACTGCGCTCTATCTTGAACCCACTCTCAACGCTTGAATTATCCTGCCAGCCAAGATTAATCTGCGCGGATGACACTGCCGTTGCGGTCAGGATTGATGGCGCATTGAGTATGGTGGTTGCGAACACCTCGCTTGAATAGTCGCTATTACCGTTGGCGTTATACGCCCGGATACGGTAATAATAAGTCGTTTCGCCTGTCAAGGTGGTATCAGTATAGGTCACCCCATTTGCGCCGACTATCGTAATTTGGGCATAGGTTCCACCAGAGCCGGTTTTGCGTTCTATCTTAAAACCTGTTTCGGCATTGGAGTTATCCGTCCAGGCCAGCGTTATGGCGGTAGCCGAAATAGCCGTTGCGATTAATGACGACGGCGCATTAGGCGCGGTAGTTAAAGAAGGTGCGTTTGAATATGCGCTATTGCCGACGGCGTTATACGCCCGAACACGATAGTAATATGTCGTCTCGCCGGTTACGCCGGTATCTGAATATGCGGCTATGTTTGAACCGACCAGGGCAAGCTGGGTAAAGGTTATTCCGTCCACACTCCGCTCTATCCTGAATCCATCCTCATTTAAGGAGTTATCAGCCCAGGTGAGGTTAATCTGTAATGACGAGGGGATATTGGCAATCAGGTTTGTCGGAGCATTTAATGAGATAGAGTCTGAGGCCTCGTTGGAATATGCAGAATTGATATTTACATTATATGCCCTGACCCGGTAATAATAGGTAGCGCCGTCTACCAGTCCGGTATTTGAATATGCGCTGACATTTATGCCTACGTCGGCTATCTGGCTATAGGTCCCGCCTGAACCGGTTTTACGCTCTATTTTATAGCCGGCTTCATTATCGGTGTTATCCGTCCAGGTTAAATCAATCTGCGAAGATGAAATAACCGCAACATTCAGCGATGACGGCGGCGTCAGTA
>JAZDFB010000133.1:0-23448 GCA_043808305.1 Planctomycetota bacterium
CTTCCGCACCTGACATTGACATCGAAGCCAGTTTCGTTTGCAGTTCTTCGGATAATTTTTTAATGGTCTCAATGCGGCCATCAACCTCTTTGAGAATATCCTGTTTGACCTTGTAATTTTCGCCTTCGACATAATTCTTAAGCGCATAAGTCGACTGGATTTCCAGAATGCTCTTTTTCAGCTCGGAGCTGAGTTTGTCATAGGACTCGTTCACGCTTTTGGTATACTCGCCGGTGATTTCGGCCTTAGCCTTGGAGACCGCCAACTGGACGTCGCCACTTGTTGCGCATCCCATCAACACGGTAGCGCTGCAGAGCGCGGTTACACCCATTTTCCATAATCCCTTCATAACTTCCTCCTCCTTTATTAGAGCCAGTTAGGGCTTCGGATACAAATTAGCCAAAGACCATTACTGGGTCTTATATCCCGCCGTTCAGCGGGTCGGTGTTGACATTCCTGTCAAACACCTTAAATTATCTTTTCTATTTTATATCTTTCGCACATCGGAATCCGGTATACTTGTTCCTCTCGAAATACATTCCGTTATCTCTTTTGCTCGCCTGGATAGCTTTACTATACCAATCGCCGCCTTTTATGACAACTTTTTCTTCACCTTTTTTATCGGACCACCAATTGAATACCCACTCCTTAACGTTGCCGGTCATATCAAACGCTCCGTAAGGGCTGATATCATCCTGATAGGAACCGACATCGGCCAGACCGCCTTTGCCGACGCCTTTGATGTTGGCCTTGACATGGGACGGCTCTGTCCAGCCGCCGGCGTAGATACGGCCGTCAGTGCCCCGGGCGGCTTTTTCCCATTCGGCCTCGGTCGGCAGGCGCTTGCCCTGCCAGGCCGCGTAGGCAAACGCGTCATACCAATCCACCCCGACCACCGGCATATTCGCCTCGGCCGGCGGAAAATCGCCGTTGACAAAGAATTCCGGCGTATGTTTCTTTTTATTTAGCTTGGGATTATCCTTCTCGTCCGGATGGCACTTGCTGTGGTCGTCGGCCATCTTTACCAGAAACTCCTTGTATTCTTTCTTGGTTACCTCGTATTTATCAATAAAGAAAGACGGCACAGGTACCTTTTTGCCCTCATCCGGGCCCATAATAAAATCGCCATCTTCCACAAAAATCATATTAGCCGGGAAACGCCCCTTGATTTCAGCTATTTTATCCATAACATTCCGGTCGCCGGGCCTGTAGGTCAGCGCCTTCTTCAGGGCTGCGTCGGCGTTGTTATATTTGCCGTCGCCGTATAAACTGTTGCCTTTTTCAAACCAGGTGTTATACAGCGCATCATTGCAACGTTTGATATGCTCCCTGACTTCTTCCGGTTTATCCGAATATGGCTTAGCATCTTCATACAGCCTGATGGCCTCTTCATACTCCTTGTTTTTCTCCTGTTCCTCCGCATTATCTGCTAACTCTTTGTATTTGCGCAGTTTCTCCAAATTCTGGTTAACGATGTCCATATGCTCCCTTACTTCAGTTGTATCCTTCAAAATCATTGCCTTTTTCAACATGGCGCTTGCGGCTTCCCAGTTCTTCTTGGCCATCTCATCCATGCCCTTGCTTATATAATCTTTATATTCTTTGTCTCTCGCCTCTGCCTGAGTATTGCTCTGGATTTCATCCCTTTTCTTGTTAACCTGCGCCAAAAGATTATTCATAGCCTCGTGGGTAGGGCTGATGGCGTATGCGTTGGAAAGCACACGGCTGGCTTCATCCAGTTGGCCCTGGTCAAATAAAGTCTGGGCCTGACCAACCATCATTTCCACTCTTATAGCCGGGTCTTCTTCCCTTATCGGTTCTATAATCGCTGACGGCGTGCCAGAGACAGGCGTTGTATTATAGTTGGTGATGGGCTGGGGCGGGATATAAGCCCGCCTCTTTTGGTCCGGGACATAAACCATAAAATACCATCCGGCCGCGATGCCCAGGACCAGCACGGAAACAATGCCGACGATTAAAATCCCCTTGCCTTTGGCCTGAGCAGCTCCGCCGGGCCGGGCAATCATCGTTGCGCCGCTCATATTGGCCATAGTCTGCTGGGCATAAAGCGGCGCCTGTTCGCGCCTTATGGCTTCCAAGTCCGTCACTAATTCCGCCGGACTGCCGTAGCGGTGGTTCGGGTCCTTTTGGATGCACTTCATTATTACCGACTCCAATCCCTGAGGCACCTTGGGATTGAACGTAGTGGGCGGCATAGGCTGGTCATAAATATGGCTGCGTATCAAACTAACGGCGTTGTCGCTGGCAAAGGGCAGCCGCCCCGTAGACATTTCGTACATAACGATGCCTAAAGAATATATATCCGAGCGGATGTCGGCCGGGTTGCCCAGCCCCTGCTCGGGTGAGATGTATTTGGGAGTCCCGATGACCGTGCCGACCAAGGTTTGGTCCTTCTGGTCGGTGGCGGCGCCGACCGCCTTGGCCAGTCCGAAATCCATGACCTTAATCCGCGTTTCCTGGATGTTGATATCCATAAACGCCCGGGCTTCCGAGGTATCCGCCTTCTGGCGCGCCGCGATAACCGAGCTGGAAAACGAGACCATGATGTTAGCCGGCTTGATGTCGCGGTGGACAATCTGAGCCACACTTTCCCAAGCCGCCTTAAGCGCCTTGGCCACCGCCATGGAAATATAAACTATTTCCTCGGTGGTGAACTCGCGGCCCTTTTCCATGAACTTCTGGAGAGGCACGCCCTGGACGAATTCCATGGCAAAGTAATGAGAGCCATCCACCTCGCCCAGCCCATAGACCTGGATAATGTTCTCATCAGTTATTTTGGCTATGGTTTCCGCTTCCTTGCGGAAGCGCCGGACAAAGTCCGCATCCGAGGTCATGTCTTTCTTGAGGATTTTAATGGCGATAGGGCGGTCCAGCGAAATCTGGCGTCCTTTGTAGACCTCGCCCCAGGCGCCCTTGCCCAAGAGTTCGTCCTTGTACACCTCAAAATCGGCGATGATGAACCTGTTTGGATTTGTTGTTTCTGGCATAAATACTTTACCTTGGCATAAACACTTTGCCTTATATTTATAGTATACTGAATTATGTTGTCAACAAAATAATAGAGTGGTAATCGATAAAATGATTCCTCTAAATCCTCAAGGTGTTTGTCACCGCACATAAAATGTTGTTAAAGGAATTACCCTGAAAATACGATAACAATATCTGATCCTGTATTCGCTAATATGGAAGGTGTTGTTTATGCCCAAGCCGCTCAAAAACCTGCCGGATAATATTAAAGTGGTCGATACCGAATTGGATTTGTCCGCCGCCAGATTGCTTGATTATCTGAGCGCTAACAAAAATGCGGCCATAAAAGATCTTCAAAACAACTACGAGGAAATCATAACTCCAAAACTAAAAGGACTTTTGCCGCCGGAATCAGCGGCCCGGCTGGGCATCCGCATGACCCTGGGCCGGCTCCAGCGCCAGGGCAAGGTTAAGGTCTTTTACGATGCCGATACCAGCCAAAACCGGGTTTGCCTGGCAGCCGACATGATTTTAAGGAATAAGTGGATATCCGCCATAAAAATCTCGCCTAACGTACTTTAAATACCGGTGCTTATCCCGCTTTCTGCCAATTACATTAATATCGGGATTGCTAACCGATACTATCCCCAATAAAATAGCCGGGACCCCGCTAATGCGGGATAAGTCGCAGATAATACCTATCCCTAGACCCTGAAGGGTCTTGGGACAAGAACCCTCACGGGAAAGGTATAACATAATAAATATACCTTAAGGTATAACAACTAAAGTTTAACTGCGACTAATAAGTCCCTGCAGGAGGCTTCGCACTGCCAGCACTGGCGAAATAGTCCCCAAGGTAGGCGACGCTCCAGGGATAAGAGATAGATAACGTGATAGCGTGACTTCATCAGGCTATAACTAACTATCTTTAATTTCTTGACACAGCCGGTGGGATTTTCTACATTACTTCCTTTTATGAGGTATATGAATTTCCGCCGTTTGTGGTTGTCTGCTTTTCTGGCTATAGTGGTTGTTACGGGTTGCGTGACTTCCCGACCGGATGAACGCAAGGTTACTCCGCAGGAACAAAAGACGATGTCCGCAATCAAGACCAGTTTTGTTTTGCTGGCTGAAGGGATGTCCACGGGCGACCTGGATAAGGTTTTCAAGGCAGTCAGCGTCCAGGAATGGGATAGGCAGCCTTTTAAGGAGTTCCAAGACAGCTACGGGAAAAACAAGCTGGTTTGGCAGGCAATGTTCCGGGGGTCGTTCCTGAAAACTATCGGGATTGAAAACAACATGGCTTCGGCCGTGGTTATCTGGGGCACGGGCGAATCGGCATTGTTGGAGTTTATCAAGGAGGGCGAAGGCTGGAAGCTCTTGAGCATGAGCCTGCCGGCGCCGGTAATTTTCCCGGGCGGCGCGCCGCCGGCACCGACCGGACAATAGTAATTTATTAAAGGAGTTTGTTATTTTATGAAATCGTTTCTAAACCTTTCCCGCTACGGTGGGATGCCCCCGTTCCGCTCAAGCGGGATCGGGGAACACAACGCAAAAACAGCTCTATCGGTAATTCTGGCGATGGCATTATTCTGCGCCAACGCTTTTGTGGCCGACGCCAAGACAGATGCCCCCAAGCAGGATGAGCCCAAAACCGCGTCGTCCCCGGTTACTCCGTCTCCGGTTGCGCCAATCCCGGTTGCGCCAATTCCGGAACCGGTTAAGGAACCGGTTCCGCCAAGGCCATCGCTTGACCCGGCGGTTATCCTGGAAAAACAGGTAGCGTTGCTCTTGGAATCATTAACCGGCAACGACCCGATGGCTACGGAAGAGGCCCGGCGTGAACTGCTGGAAATCGGCCGGCCAACCGTGCCGTTCCTGTTAAAAGCGCTGGAAACCGCCAAACCGGACCTGCGTTATATGGTCGTGGAAATCATATCTGATTTGCGGGACGAGCGGGCAATTAATTACCTGGTTAAGCTTCTTGCGGACAGTGATGAATATACGGCCAGTATTGCTTCAGTATCGGCCCGGGCGCTCGGGCGCATGGGCAGCAACATCGCCATACCGCACTTGATGAAATCTATAACCTCGACCGACGTGGAACTGCGTTATGAATCCATCAAGGCGCTGGGACTGTTGCGCGCCAAGGAGGCGCTTCCTCTTATCAAGCTGGCTATTTCTGACACGGCCCAGACGTTTTTAGGTTATTATGTCCGGATCGCGGCTATCCAGTCGCTGGGCTGGCTGATGGACGCGTCATCGGTCAAGGAACTGATACCTCTTCTTAGGAATACGGATGTCGAACCAGCTACCGAACAGCCAGTTGCCCGGTATGCGGTTAAATCGTTGGAATATATCACTGATTATAAAACGGGCAGTTTTTCGGCCCGGACCGACCAGAAGAAAAAGGATGAAATCATAAAGGCCTGGGAAGACTGGTGGGAAAAGAATAAAAAGAATTACGAATAAAAATAGTTAATATGGTCCCGACGAAAGCCGGGATAAAAGACTGTTTCCCTCAAGGGGAGTCCCTCTGGGGCTCTGATAGCTGGCGCTTAGGCACCATCTTAACAGTCTCTAACCCCGCAATTATGCGGGATAAGAGACTGTAACAGCTGGCATTTAGGTACCATCTTAACAGTCTCTAAAAGGAGGATAAATATGAGTGACAGCGATAAAAGAAGGGCTTTCAGGTTTCCGATAAAAGGCGGGAGCGTCCAGTATAAGGAAGCAGGCGGGTTGTTTGCATTCCTTAAGGGTTCATCGGAAAAGTATCCGATTATTAACCTCAGTTCTACCGGGTTAAGATTTTTAACCACGGATACCTTGCTGATCGGCGACAAGATGACTTTTGTCATCGGCGTCCCGACCTTGGGCGGGGAACCGCTCACGGCCGACGGACGCGTTACCTGGGTGCAACGTTCCAGCCGTTACAAGGCCAATATCGTCGGCGTGCAGTTCACGGCTATGACCAAGGATTCGATTGCCCGGCTGAAAAACCTGGTCGGTTTCCTGAGCAGTAAAGTCAGGGTCCGCTCCAAGATTAAAGTGCAATTCAGCGAACAGATGCGCAAACAACCGATTTTGTGGGAAATCGCCCGGGACTTTAACGTTAATGTCAACCTGCTCAAAGGCTCGCTGACTGAGATGTCTACCTGGTTGGAGATGGAAATCGAAGGCGAAAAAGAAGAGGTTCGGCGGGTTATCAAGCACCTGCAGGAACACGGCGCTAAAATAGCCCCGCTCAAATAGCTTAAAGGCTATTTCACATATTGAGGCTGTTGCGATAAAATCAACAGACTCACCTTGAACACAGTGAGGGGTCTCATAAAATACTGAATTAGACCCGGTTCTTCGTTTTGAGTGACCCGGTATCCGAATGAAGCGACTCACTGCCTGATGGAAGGACAGTTTATGGCTACCTGGGAAGGCCTAAAAAGGTTTGTTTTCCACCGCCGGCGCGAGATGCCGGACGGATTATGGATGCAATGCGATAGCTGTAACAATCTGATTCATAAAACAGCCGTCGCTGAGAAAGTCCAGGTCTGCCCGGAGTGCAACTACCATTTCTATATCTTGCCTCAACAGCGCATAGATTTAATTCTTGACCGGGACAGTTTCGACGAGCGTTGGGTTAATATGGAATCGGTTGACCCGCTTAATTTCAAGGCGGCCAAGACATATAAAGATAAGTTAGCCGAGGCCCAGAAAATAACCGGAATTAAGGATGCAGTTACTACGGGTAAAGGAACCATAAATGGGATACCGGTAGTCCTGGCCATAACCGATTCCCGGTTCCTGATGGGCAGTATGGGCTCGGTCCTGGGAGAAAAGATAACCCGGACGATAGAACTGGCCACCAGTGAAAGACTGCCGGTCATCATATTTTCCGGTTCAGGTGGCGGCGCTCGGATGGAGGAAGGTTGTATCTCGCTGATGCAAATGGCCAAGACGTCTGCGGCGCTGGCCAGGCACCACGATACCGGATTGCTCCATATATCCATACTGACTAACCCGACTATGGGCGGCGTTATGGCCAGTTTTGCCGGTCTGGGCGACATTATCATGGCCGAGCCTAGGGCGCTGATTGGGTTCACCGGCCCCAGAATCATCGCGCAAACCATCAAGCAGGAACTGCCACCGGGATTCCAGACGTCGGAATTCATGCTGGCACACGGTATGATTGACCGGATTATCGAGCGCAAGACCATGAAGTCTGATTTAACAGAGATACTGCAATATTTATCAAGTACAAGCATAAAGAATTGAGGAAATGATATGTTAACAGAAATACGCTGGCACGCACGGGGAGGACAGGGAACACTGCTGGCCGCCCGGACACTGGCGCGGGTGGCAATCAAGGAAGGCAAATACGCCCAGGGTATGCCGGAATTCGGCGCTGAAAGAATGGGCGCTCCGGTTAGGGCATATAACCGCATCTCGGATAAGAAATTGTTTATGTATTTTGCCATTTCTAACCCAGACGTAGTTATCGTGCTGGACCCAACTCTGTTGAGCTTTGTCAATGTGACCGAAGGCCTGCCGGAAAAAGGCATTGTACTGGTCAATACCGCGTTGCTGCCGGCGGAAATCAAGAAAAAACTGGGTATTGAGAATGGCAAGGTAGCTACTATTGATGCTACCGGAATATCAATCGCCACGTTGCGCCGGCCGATGCCCAACACGCCGATGCTGGGTGCACTGATTAAATTATTGGAAATCAGGGCGGACGGTCTCAAGGATAAGGCGGCTTCGAAGAATACCGTAAAGCTGGATTCGCTTCTGGCCGACGTCCAGGAAACATTCGCCGGCAAGTTTCCGCCCAAGGTTGTCGAAGCCAATATCACTTCGATTAAAAGAGGTTACCAAGAACTTAAAATACAAACATAAAGGAACTGAATATGAAGCTGATGAAATCGAAAGAACTGCCCATCGGGAGCGTGATAACAACACCGGGCAACGCACTGGAATACAAAACCGGTTCCTGGCGTAATTCCCGGCCGATACACGACAAGGATAAATGCGCCAATTGCCTCATTTGCTGGGTTTATTGCCCGGAAGGCTGTATCAAGGTCAAGGAAGGGCATATTGACACCATTGACCTGGATTACTGCAAGGGTTGCGGTATCTGCGCCCAGGAATGTCCGCTTAAGGAAAAAGCCATTAAGATGGTCGAAGAGGAAAAGTAATGAATATCCTATGGCATAAATCTAATAGTACTTGTTTCCCTGATTGTATTAAAGATTAAATACGATTAAACATTAGGAGAAAGGATATATGAGAATAGCAGCGTTAACAGGCAACAATGCAATAGCTGAAGCGATGCGGCAGATGAACCCGGACGTGGTGGCCGCATACCCGATTACGCCTCAGACCGAATTAGCCGAGGAATTTGCCGAGTTCGTAGCCAATGGGAAAATTGATACCGAGTATATCGCCGTGGAAAGCGAACACAGCGCCATGAGCGCCTGCATCGGCGCGTCGGCGGCCGGGGCGCGGGTGATGACCGCGACCTCATCGGCCGGGTTCGCCCTGATGTGGGAAATGCTGCCCATCGCGGCAGGACTCAGGACGCCGATTATTATGACCGTAGTCAACCGGGCTTTTTCGGCTCCGCTTAACATCCATTGCTCGCACGACGACACTATGGGCGGACGCGATACGGGTTGGATACAGATCTATTCGGAAAACGCCCAGGAGGCTTATGATAACCTCATCCAGGCAATGCGGATAGGCGAGGATCCGTCGGTACGCCTGCCGGTGATGGTCTGCATGGATGGATTCATCATCAGCCACGCAGTCGAACGCGTGGAGCTTTTAGACGATGAGCCGGTGCGTAATTTCATCGGTCCGTACAAAAAGATTAACCCGCTTATCGATGTTTACAAACCGGTTACCTACGGCGCAATTGCCCTGCCGGATTATTATACCGAACATAAACGGCTTCAATCGGAATCAATGTTAAACGCCAAAGAAAAGATACTGGAAGTGGCCCGGGAATTCAAGAAGATGGCGGGCCGGGATTACGGCCTGTTTGAAACTTACCCGGATAATCTTAAGGATACGAAAATCGTCATCGTGGTCCTGAATTCAGCGGCCGGCGTAACCAGAATGGTGGTTGACGAACTGCGAGCCAAAGGCGTCAAAGCCGGGATGTTAAAGCCCAGGGTTTACCGTCCGTTTCCCAGTGCGGAAATAAAGGAAGCGTTAAAAAAAGCTAAAGCTATCGCAGTGCTGGACCGAACCGATTCCTTCGGCGCGGGCGGCAGTCCAACGTATACTGAGGTGTCATCGGCGCTTTACGGGCTGGCCAAGCCGCCGTTGATGATTAATTATATCTACGGGTTGGGCGGCCGGGATATCGTCCCGAATGATGTATCAAAGGTTTTTAAACGTCTGGCTGATATAGTCAAAACAGGAAAGATTACCGGCAGGATTAACGATTACCTGACGGTTAGAGAGTAATAGATTTGACTTTTCTTATGAAAGAGGAGTAAACATGGTAACGGTAACGAAAGACAACGAAGTGGAAAAAATCATAGACAGGTACAACGGCGATAAGGGCGCCCTGATCCAGATACTGCTGGATATCCAGCAGAAGAAAAGATGGCTGTCCAAGGACACCCTGGGGCTGGTAAGCAAAAACCTGGGCGTACCCCTGACCCGGGTCTATCACGCGGCGACATTCTACAAGGCATTCAGCCTTGAACCGCGCGGACGGCATTTGGTCACGGTTTGCCTGGGCACGGCCTGTCACGTGCGCGGCGCTTCAACCCTGCTGGACCGGGTATCTCAGCAGATGGGTATCAACGTCAACGGCACCACCAAAGACCAGAAATTCTCACTGGCCACAGTCAATTGCATCGGTTGCTGCGCCTTGGGACCGGTGCTCGCAATAGATGAGAATTACTATAGTAATCCTTCAGGTTCAGAATTAGATAAGATTATCAATAGTTACGAGTAAAGGAAGATAGTTATATGGCAAAATTAAAATCACCTTCGGACTTAGAATCTATCAAGCAAAAAAATCTGGATAAATATGCTAGTAAAAAAGTCATTACCATATGTTCCGGAACAGGGTGCCGCGCCTATGGCGCACCCAAGGTCTCTGATGCATTAGCCAATGAATTGGCTAAACAGAAACTGACCGATAATATTATTCTCAGGCTCAGTGGATGCCATGGTTTTTGTGAGCGGGGGCCAATCATCATTATTTTCCCCGAAGAGATATGTTACCTCAGCGTTAAAGTTGAAGATGTTCCGGAAATTATATCGGAAACATTACTTAAAGGCAAGGTTATCGACCGCTTGGTCTACAAAGACGAATCAAGCAAGCTTATTCCCAAAGAGTCAGAGATCCCGTTCTACAAGCACCAGCACCGGCTTATACTGTCCAATAATACCAGAATCGACCCGACCAGCATAGATGATTATATCGGTATCGGCGGCTATTTCGCTCTGGGCAAAGTGCTTTCGGGCATGGCCCCGGATCAGGTGCTGGATATCATAAAGAAATCATATCTCAGGGGCCGGGGCGGCGGCGGGTTTCCGGCCGGCCAGAAATGGGAAACTACCAAGAATGCTCCGGAAAAAACCAAGTACGTGGTAGTCAATGCCGATGAAGGCGACCCGGGCGCTTATATGAACCGGAGCGTACTCGAAGGCAATCCCCACTCGGTCCTTGAAGGACTAATCATTGCCGGCTATACCATCGGCGCCAATGAAGGCTTTCTTTATGTCCGGCAGGAATACCCGCTGGCCCTGCAAAATACCCTTAAGGCCATCGCCGATGCCGAGGAATACGGCTTGCTGGGAGATAATATACTCGGGTCCAAATTCAGCTTCAAGATTAAGATCCACCGCGGCGCCGGCGCATTCGTTTCCGGCGAATCCAGCGCTTTAATGACCGCTATCGAAGGCAAGGTCGGCGAGCCCAGGCTGAAATACATCAAAACCGCAGTGAGCGGTCTCTGGGAAAAACCGACTAACCTTAATAACGTGGAAACATACGCCAATGTTCCGCTTATTATTAATAACGGCGCAGACTGGTTTACTAAAATAGGCATCAAGAACAATTACGGCACCAAGATATTCTCGTTGGTTGGCAAGATCAAAAACACCGGTCTGGTTGAAGTCCCTCTGGGCACCCCCCTGCGTAAAATCATCTATGAAATCGGCGGTGGCATCAGGGACGGAAAAAAGTTCAAGGCTGTCCAGACCGGCGGTCCGTCCGGCGGTTGTTTGTCCGAAAACATGCTTGACCTGCCGGTCGACTTTGACGAACTGACCAAGGCTGGTTCGATGATGGGATCGGGCGGCATGATTGTCATGGACGAAGATTCCTGCATGGTTGACGTGGCCAAATACTTCCTGCAGTTTTTATCCGAGGAATCATGCGGCAAGTGCATTCCCTGCCGCGAAGGCATCGCTCAGATGCTGGATATACTTAAGCGGATAACCGAGGGCAAAGGCAAACCCGGCGACATACAGCTTCTATTGGATATCAGCGATCTGCTCGAAGCCGCGCTCTGCGCCTTAGGGACTACCGCGGCTAACCCGGTATTAACCACATTAAAATACTTTCGCAACGAGTATGAGGAACATATCAATAACAAGCATTGCCCAGCTCACGTTTGCAAAACCCTGACTGCGTATTACATCAACCCGAATAAATGTGCCGGTTGTATGATATGCCTCAAACAATGCCCGGTTAAGGCGATTAAGGGTGACCGCAAGATGGTTCATGTTATCGACCAAAAGACTTGCACCAAGTGCGGCACTTGCTTTGAGGTCTGTCCGGCCAAGTTCCGGGCGGTAGAAAAGATTTCACCGGTAAGCAAACTCCCGTCAACACCAACCGAACCAATACCGGTTATGAAAGGATAGATGCAATGAGTCAGATAAACCTTAAAATCGACGGCAAAAACGTAACAATCGAATCGGGAAAGACCGTGCTCGAAGCGGCCTGGGCAGCCGGTATCAAGATACCGACCCTGTGTTACCACGAAAAGCTTTCGCCTTACGGCGCCTGTCGGTTGTGCATGGTGGAAATCATCCAGCGCGAAAAAACCCGGATGGTCGCTTCCTGTGCTTATCCGGTCGAGGAAGGTCTTGATGTCCAGACCAAATCAGCCAAAGTAATAAAAATCAGGAAACTGCTGATAGAACTGCTTCTGCCGCTGGCCAAGAACAGTCCTCAAATAAAGAAGCTGGCGGAAGAATACGGAGTGACCGAGACCAGATTCCCGCGCAAGGTGGATGCCTGTATCCTTTGCGGCTTGTGCGTTAGGTATTCATCCGACATCAAGGGTGTTAATCAGGTCGGCTTTGCCGGGCGCGGCGTGGAGCGACATATCGCATGGGTACCCCGCGATGAGGACGAAGCGTTGTCACACTGCGAAGAATGCGTTACTCTCTGCCCTACCGGCGTCTACCAACTGAAAGAATTATCCAACAAAAAAGAGAACTTCGTATCCGGACACAGGCTCTGCGCCGGATGCGGTGCGGCTATAGTCATGCGGCAAGCTCTTATGTCTATCGACGAACCTGTGGTTATCTCTAACGCTACAGGATGTCTCTATGTAGCCTCAGCCACCTATCCATACACCGCTTGGGAATGCAACTATATCCATAGCGCATTCGAGAACGCCTCAGCTACCATCTCGGGTATTGTCGCGGCTTATAACGTTCTGAAACGCCGGGGCGACCCGCTGGTTAAAAACAAGGAAATCAAGTTCGTGGCCATCGGCGGCGATGGCGGCACCTATGATATCGGGTTGCAGTCGCTTTCCGGCGCCCTAGAACGCGGGCATAACTTCCTGTATATCTGCTACAACAACGAAGCTTATATGAACACGGGCATCCAGCGTTCGGGTGCGACGCCGCTGGGCGCTTCGACCACCACCACGCCGAGCGGCAGCCAGAGCTACGGCAAGAAGGAATACCGCAAGGACCTGACGGCCATCGTAGCGGCCCATAATATTCCTTACGTCGCCCAGACCACTCCGGCTCACCGGGAAGATTTGATGGCCAAGGTCAGGAAGGCCATATCAATAAAAGGGCCAACCTTCATAAACGTTCTTTCACCCTGCCACCGGGGCTGGAGAGTCGATATGCCCATGTCTCTTGAAATGATGCGGCTGTCCGTCGATACCTGCTATTGGCCTCTCTATGAAGTAGAAAACGGCAACTACAAAATCAACTATAAGCCCAAGGAAAAGGTTCCGGTAAGAAACCTGCTTAAGGCCGAAGGCCGCTTCAAACACCTGTTTGAACCTAAGGAACAAACTGAGGTGCTTAACCAGTTCCAGATTACGCTTGACAGGGAGTGGGAAAGACTGGTCTCGCTGTCCGCCAAAAAATAGGTTATCCCAACTTAAAACGCCCCGTTACCATGCGGTTTCGGGGCGTTTTTATTTATAGTTATTGCTTGTCTTTTCATCTGCTTCCTCCTATAATTTTATATCACCCGAAAATATTACATTACATTAATTATAGTATGGCAGTTTGATGGCGTCCCGCAAAGCGGGAGCGCCGGAATTACTGCAACTATACTGGGCTGATAACTCACTACGCCTGCCTATCGGCAGGCAAGTTCTAACAGCCCAAGTACAAGGAGCAAATTATGTACGATTTTATGTCTCAATTACCGCTCTACACGATGCTGGTCGTGGCCATCATGCTCTTGCCTCTGAGCTTCTTCTTCTCGGCCACGGAAATAGCTATGTTCACCTTCCGAAAAAGCAAGCTGGCCATGCTGGTCAAACAAAACAACAAGGGCGCCCTGCTTATCAACCGGATTATGCAAAAGCCCGATAAGCTTCTGAGCACCATTCTGGTGGGCAATAACCTGGTTAATACGGCCGTTACCGCGCTGGCCACGACCATATTCTTGGCCTGGTTCGGCGAAAAAGGATTGTTCATCTCCATGGCCGTAACCACTTTTGTCCTGATAGAGTTCTGCGAGATTTTACCCAAGGTCATAGCCAGCCAGTATTGGGAAAGGTTTGCCTTTGCCTTCGCCCGGCCGATATACCTATTTTCATTCTTGCTCTACCCGTTCATCCATCTGTTTTCAGGTATGACCCGGATAGCCACCTATATATTCAACATAAAGATACAATACCGCAAGCCCATGATTACCAAAGAGGAGATCAAGCATATCGTTGAATTATCCTCCGAGGCTGGGCACCTCAGGAGCGACGAGGTTACCTTTCTTCAGAACGTTCTGAAATTTACCGACCAGATAATTAGCGATGTCATGGTGCCCCGGGATAAGATAGTCGCGTTGGATATTAATATAAAACCCGAGGATGCTACCAGATTCGTCACCGAAAAGCATTATACCCGTATCCCGGTATATGAAGGCGACCTGAATAATATCGTCGGCATCCTTCATACCAAGGACTATTTCAACGTCATCTGCTACCAGAATCTGATTGTGCTGTATGACCTATTGCGCGAGCCGTTCTTTGTTTCAGAAGAAGAAAAAATAAGCGATGTGCTCAAGAAACTCCAGAAAGACCGCGTCCACCTGGCTGTCGTCCGTAATAACGAGAATAAGGTTACCGGACTGGTAACCATAGAAAACATCCTGGAAGAAATCGTTGGAAATATAACGGAAGAGTACAAATAGTTCTACCCAAGCAGGTCTTTGAGCGCGTCGTTCAGCCGGGCCGATTGGTCGGCCAGCTCCTTGCACAGGGCGTCCTCTTTTTCCACAATCACTTCCGGCGCGCGCTTGCGGAAATTCTCATCGGCCAGCCTGCTCCTGGATGCGGCCAGCAGTTCGGTCAGCTTCTTGAGTTTGCCATCTATCCGCTTTTTCTCAGCGGCGATGTCGATGATACCTTCGAGAGGGATGAATATCTGGATATCGCCAAGCACTTCGGTGGCGGACAGTTTTGGCCTGGCCGTCTTGATACCCCATTCGACCTGCTCTATCACGCCCAGATTTGTTATCAGGGTTTCAAACTGACGGATATCCTTAAGCACGTCGTCGTTGTTGGCTGAGATAACCAGTTTCAGCGGTTTGCGCTTGTCGATATCCATCTTGTTGCGGATATCGCGCACGCCCCGGACAATACCCATCAACTGTCCGAAGGTCTTTTCAACCGGCAGGTCGAACAGCCGCTCATCCGGTTTAGGCCAATCCGACCGGGCTATCGATTCCACCGGTTCAAAACCGAACCGTTCCCAAAGCTCCTCGGTGATGAAAGGGATATACGGATGGAGCATCCTCAGAATATTGCTGAACACCTGCCTGAGCACTATGTCCACTCCGGCCGGGTCAACCTGCTTATACAAACGGGGCTTGATTATTTCCAGGTACCAATCGCAGAACTCGCTCCAGAAGAAATGGTATATGATGTAAGCGGCCTGGCTGAATTCGTATCTCTCCAGCGCGTTGGTGTAATCGCGGATGGTCGAATTCAGACGGCTGAGTATCCAGCGGTCTTCGGGCAGGTGCGGATAGAAATCCGCCGTATTGCCGGCCGGCGGCAGGTTGGAAATAACCAACCGCGAGGCGTTCCATAGCTTGGTGCAGAAGTTGCGGCCTGCCTCGTATGTATTATTGGTCAAACAGATGTCGCCGCCCAGCGGGATATTGGCCATAATCCCGAATCTGAGCGCATCGGCGCTGTATTTGTTCATCAGGTCCAGCGGGTCCGGAGAATTACCCAGCGATTTGCTTAGCTTCCGGCCCCGCTCATCGCGCGCTATTCCGTGGAGATAAACATGCCGGAAAGGCACTTCGTTGGTAAATTCCAGTCCGGCCATTATCATCCGCGATACCCAGAAAAATATGATGTCCTTGCCAGAATTCAACCAAGCCGTCGGGTAAAAATACTTAAAATCCTGAGTCTTTTCCGGCCAGCCAAACACGGCAAACGGCCACAGCCAGGACGAAAACCAGGTATCCAGCACGTCCGGGTCCTGCTCCAGCTGGGTCCCGCCGCAATGTGGACATTTGGCCGGCGCTTTCCTGCCGGCTATCGGCGGACAAGTAGTGGTTTCATCCCGCAATCCTGCGGGACTCCGCTTCGCTGCGCAGTACCATATTGGTATCTGGTGTCCCCACCAGAGTTGTCTGGAGATGCACCAGTCACGGATATTAGACATCCATTCCATATAAACCTTGGACCAGCGTTCCGGGTAGAACTTCACCCGTCCATCTTTAACGGCATTGATGGCCGGCTCGGCCAGCGGTTTCATCTTTACAAACCACTGCCTGGAAAGATACGGCTCGATGATTGTATTACACCGGTAACAATGCCCGACGGCGTGGAGATGCTTGTCCTTTTTCTCGTACAGCCCGGCCTGTTCCAGGTCGGCGATGATGCGCTTGCGGCACTCGAACCGGTCCAGCCCTTTGTAAGGCCCGGCGTTCTCATTCATACGGCCGGTCTCATCCATCACCTTGATGAAAGGCAGGTTATGCCGCCCGGCCAGCTGGAAATCGTTGGGGTCGTGCGCCGGGGTCACCTTGACCGCGCCGGAGCCGAATTCCTGGCTGACCATAGGGTCGGCGATAATCGGTATCCGGCGGTTGATAATTGGCAAGATGACCGTTTTGCCGACCATATCTTTATAGCGTTTGTCGGACGGATTGACCGCCACGGCCGTATCGCCCAGTATCGTTTCCGGCCGGGTCGTTGCCACCGTAATGTATTCATTGGGATTTGGGATTTGGGATTTGGGATTTACTATGGGGTACTTAACCCAATACAGCCCGCCCTCGATATCCTGATGCTCAACCTCCTCATCCGAAAGTGCCGTCTGGCAACGCGGGCACCAGTTGATGATATAATCGCCGCGGTAAATCAAACCCTTCTCGTAGAGCCGGACAAAGACCTCAGTCACGGCCGCCGAGTATGGCTCGTCCATAGTAAAGCGCAACCGGTCCCAGTCGCAGGAACAGCCCAGCCGCTTGAGTTGTTGGATGATGGTGCCGCCGTATTTCTCCTTCCACTCCCAGGCCCGCTTGAGGAATCCGTGCCGTCCGATGTCGTGGCGGCTAGTGCCTTCCTCAACCAGTTTCTTTTCCATCACATTATGGGTAGCAATGCTCGCGTGGTCCGTGCCCGGTATCCAGGCCGTCTCGTAGCCCTGCATCCGCTTAAAGCGGACGATGATATCCTGAGGAGTCTCGTCCATAATATGGCCCATATGAAGGATGCCGGTGATATTAGGCGGCGGGATGACCACGGAGAACGGTTTCTTCCGTGACGATACGGTAGCCTGGCCGATGCCCAGCGCCTCCCACTTGGCCAGGATGCGCAATTCAACCTCTGACGGTTTGTACACAGATTCCATAGTTAGCCGTTAGCCTCGCAGTTGCGATAAATAGAAATTCACTATACATCTCCTGATGACCCTGTCAAAATAATTAGTGTCACTTCGAGCTGAACAAGTTATACTTCGGCAGTTTGAGTGTAACGAATTATACTCCGGCAGTTGGAGCAAAGCGACTTACTGCCGAGTATCCTCAGCTGTAACGCTCCTTTGTCGCTAACAGCCGATGGAGTGACACTTATCCTTGAGCCACAGCGAATGGGATTCTGAATTGATAAAAGATAATGAGGGTGGATGTATCCCTAAATAATATGATGGGGTTTATTTGTTATTTGCATGACTGCCGCTGATGCCGGCGGAAACGATGAACTTCATCACCTCGGGGCCGTTCTTATTTATGGGCGTGATTTGGTCTTTGTGGACTATTATCAGGTTGCCGGAGAAGTTATATGACTGGGGCATATAGACCGCAACGTGGTCTTTGAGGTCCAGTCCCAGCTCGGCCAGGTCGTCCCGGGTGATAAAACCCAATACCTTAGCGTTTGACTCGGGCAATAGCGACACCAGCACCGGCCGGTCAAACATCTTCTTGTCGCCGGTAAACGCGCCGGTCAGGTCCTTGATGGAGGTATATACCAGTTTTATCAGAGGGATGTGCTTGAAGGCGCTGTCAATCAGGTTCAATACGCTCCGGCCGAAAAAACCCGGAAGCAGGTATCCCACCGCCGTGACCAGAAGGATAGTAGCTACAAACCCGACGCCGGGCAGGGGTATATGCAACAGACCGTCAACCCAGTTGAAAACCAGGTAAAGCGCGTAAACCGTGACGGCTATCGGAACGATGAATAGCAGTCCATTGACAAAATAACCCAAAATTTTTCTCATATAATTAAAGGCACAGACTAAAAATGACTAATGACTAATGTCTAATCCCTATTTTCCCAGCGCCGCATGGGCCGCGGCCAGCCGGGCGATGGGCACGCGGTAAGGCGATGCGCTGACGTAATCCAACCCGACCTTATGGCAGAAATGGATGGATTGCGGGTCGCCGCCGTGTTCGCCGCAGATGCCGATGCGGATACCTTTGCGGGCTTTTCGGCCCTTGGCCACAGCCATGGCTATCAACTGGCCGACGCCTTCTTCGTCTATGCTGACAAACGGGTCGTAAGGAAGTATTTTATTGGCCACATAGTACTTGATGAACCGGCCGGCGTCGTCGCGAGAGAAGCCGAAGGTCATCTGGGTCAGGTCGTTGGTGCCGAATGAGAAGAACTCGGCCTCAAGCGCGATTTTCTCGGCCGTCAGCGCGGCCCGGGGAATTTCTATCATCGTGCCGACCTTGTAATGGACTTTGATGCACTGCTCTTTCATAACCTGTTCGGCCATGCGGATAACGATATCTTTCTGATTCTTCATCTCGTTGACATGCCCGACTATCGGAATCATTATTTCGGGCTGGACATTTTTGCCCTTTTTAGCCACCTCGCAGGCGGCTTCGATAATGGCCCGGACCTGCATCTCGGTTATCTCCGGGTAGGTGATGCCCAGCCGGCAGCCCCGGTGGCCCATCATCGGGTTGAACTCGGACAGCTCTTCAACGCGCTTGAGCAGTTTTTCCTTGGCCGCGACTTCTTCGCCCTGGCGGCTGCCTTCCAGCTTAATGGTCGTGATTTCGACCATCAGTTCTTCGCGCTTGGGCAGGAATTCGTGCAACGGCGGGTCAATCATCCGGATGGTTACCGGATAACCCTTCATTATGTCGAATAGCCTGAAGAAATCGTCTTTTTGCAGGGGCAAAAGCTTGTTCAGCGCTTTGCGGCGGAGTTCTTCGGTTTCAGCCAGAATCATTTCCTGGACAATCGGCAACCGGTCCGGCGCGAAGAACATATGCTCGGTCCGACACAGGCCGATGCCCATGGCTCCGAATTTTATGGCCATATCCGCGTCGCGCGGAATGTCGGCGTTGGCTTCGACGCCCAGCTTGCGGAACTTGTCGGCCCAGCCCAGAAGCTTATTGAAATCCTGGAACATCTTTGATTTTTCAGGCGCCAGCGTTCCCTTGACCACCTGCATTATTTCCGAATCGTTGGTCTTGATGTCGCCCAGAAATACTTCGCCGGTCGAGCCGTCAATGGAGATAAAATCGCCTTCCTTGACGGTAACATTGCCGGAAGTGAATTTCTTATATTTTTCGCTGACCTTGATGGCCGAACAGCCGACCACGCAGGGCTTGCCCATCTGGCGGCCGACCACGGCGGCGTGCGAGGTCATCCCGCCGGTGGCGGTCAGAACGCCCCTGGCCTTTATCATACCTTCAACGTCGTCCGGCGATGTCTCGGCCCGGACGAGCAGGACTCGTTCGCCTTTTTGAGCATTGTTAACCGCATCAGACGCGGTAAAGACTGCTTTACCGGACGCCGCGCCCGGTGAGGCGTTAAGCCCCTTGGCGATGACTTTGGCTTTTTTCCGCGCTTCCAAATCAAATATCGGATGCAAGACCTGGTTAATCTGGTCCGGCTCTATCCTTAAAACAGCTTCCTTCTGGCTTATCAGTTTTTCCTCGACCATATCAACGGCGATGCGCAGGGCGGCGTAGCCGGTGCGCTTGCCGTTTCTGGTCTGAAGCATATAGAGCTTGCCGTTTTCAATGGTAAACTCAAAATCCTGGATGTCGCAGTAATGTTTTTCCAGGCGGTCGGTTATGTCCCGCAGTTGCTTGAAAACATCGGGCATCTCGTCAGACAGTTTGGTAATCGGTTGGGGCGTGCGGATGCCTGCCACCACGTCTTCGCCCTGTGCGTTGGTCAGGTATTCGCCGTAGAACTTCTTTTCTCCGGTCGCCGGATTGCGGGTAAAACCCACGCCGGTGGCGCTGGTCATACCCAGGTTACCGAATACCATAGTCTGGATATTGACGGCTGTGCCAATTTCTTCTGGTATCTTGTACATAGCCCGGTAGGCATTAGCCCGGGGATTGCGCCAGGAGCGGAATACGGCATCGCGGGCCATTGCCAGCTGGACCAGCGGTTCCTGCGGAAACGGCTTGCCCGAACGTTCCAGTATTAATTTCTTGAGCTTGGCAACCTTGTCTTTGTTACTGCCTTCGGACATGCCCAAAGTCTTGGCGTATTCTATATCCAGAACCACCTCGCCGAACATCATCAAAAGGCGGCGGTAGCAGTCGTAGGCAAAATCCAGGTTATTGGTTAACCTAACCAGCCCCTCCACTGTTTGGTCGTTCATACCAACGTTAAGGATGGTATCCATCATGCCGGGCATGGAGAACTTGGCGCCGGAGCGGACCGAGACCAAGAGCGGATTTGCCGGGTCGCTGAACTTCTTGCCGGTAGTCGATTCGAGCATCTGGATATATTTAAGGTATGTCTTTTCCAAGGTGGGCGGAAACTTTTCGCCGCTTTGGTAATAGAGGCGGCAAACGGCGGTGGAGATGGTGAATCCCGGAGGTATCGGCACGCCCAGCCGGGACATCTCGGCCAGGTTGGCGCCCTTGCCGCCCAGAAGGTCTTTCATCGCGCCTTTGCCTTCGGTCTTCTTGCCGCCGAAGAAATATAAATACTTTTTACTGCTGATAGTCATCTTTTTTTATCTCCTTTACTGAACTCTTGCGAAATGGGTAACCTGTATCCTAAAATACCCGTAAAATTGTAGTTGCCCGATTTATCGGGCCTCATAAATGAGGCAACTACAAACACCCATAACGGTTTTCGCAAGAGTTCAGCTTTAGTTTTACCACAAAGAACACAAAGATTATTCCTGTATTCCTAATAAATATAATCTGCGTAGCCCATAGGGCTCTGCGTATATCTGCGTCCCATTTTATATAACCGGTTGTTACTTTTCCTCCGTGGTTTCCTTTTTTGGAGGCGGGAACAACCGGTCCTCGTCCTCCTGTGGCATTTCCAGTATGCCGGCCAAAGTAAAATCAACCCGCCAGGCCAGGGCATTAGTCTCAGCCGATGCCGGTTCATACACAAAAATAAATGTCTTGCTGTATTCCGGGTATTTCCAGTGCTGTAAAATCACCTTTGCTTTTTGGATGCCATTTTCGTTGTAGTAATCAATAGATTTGGTTTCCCAGTTTATCATCATGCTTCGGATAAGAACCCCGAAGATAGTCCATTTCATCATCATGCTGAAATCGCCGTATTTATAGCGGCTCCGGGTATTTTCCGACAGACAGTAATAAGCCGTGCCGTAATCTTCCTCTCCCAGGGAATCCCGGAATATTTTCAGGTTCTTGTCCGGGGTTTCAACAGGAACAATCGGCGGCCGGGGCGGGCAGGACGCGCCCGGCAGCATAATAAGAAACACTGCGACCAGTAATACTATTTGGTAAATTTTCATAAGCGGTTGATTCTATACCGCTTTAACGGAGTGTCAAGAGAAATAAACCTAAAAGGTTATTTTTTTTATATCGGCGGATTGAATATCCGGTAGTTAGACCATTTATTCTGTTCGGCTTCGGGCATATTATAAAACGCCCGCGGGTCAAGCACGATAGCTATAGAATTATCATTGAGCGTTACCTTCCAGAACGCAATCTCCGGGAATGTGGTTGGCGGATTAAAGTTGTCTTTGCCGGCCGCATCCTTGGTCCAGCCGAGCGTTGACCGGCGAATGTGGTTTTTGTAGTAATCCGATTTGCGGCCGATTCTGCCGTCAAATCCGGCCTCGTGCACAAAATAGGCGAAATCTTTGCGGTATTGCTCCAAAACTTCCGGCCGGAAATACATCGGCGGGCTGGCATACTGGTCAATGTAAAGAAGCCGTCTTTTCAGGAATATATCCAGGTCTTCGGTTTTTACCCGCCACTGACCGCCCACCTTGGCGGCCGGTAGTTTGCCTTTCCTTATTAACCTCAGGACAGTTTTGGTGGAGGTGTTCATATATTCAGCCACCTCTTTGACCGTCATCAGTTTATTCATATAATGGATAGGATAAGATGCAATAAGTTTGAGGTCAATAAAAACAGCCAAAAAGGACAACAAGAGACAACTGAGACCAAGACAGGACACACTCCTATACCCTATCCCCTGGCAGGGGATACCCCATCGGATAGCAGAGGATACTATATCGGGTGGCATGGGATACTCCATCGGATGGCATGGGATACTCCATCGGGTGGCAGGGGATACTCCATCGGATGGCAGGGGATACCCCATCGGATGGCAGGGGATACCCCACCGGATAGCAGAGGATACTCCACCGGATAGCAGGGGATGCTCCACCGGATGGCAGGGGATATCCCATCGGATGGCAGGGGATACTCCACCGGATGGCAGGGGATGCTCCATCGGATGGCAGAGGGTACCCCATCGGATAGTAGAGGATGCCCCACCCTCTGGCACCCCATACCCTACCGTATGGCAGAGGGTATCCTACCCTATCCTATTACCGGGGGATGGTCAGACAGTGGCGGGAAAAACATTTCACCGTAAAGGAAGTTTACCCTGTAAGGGCTAAGGACACAAAAACTAAGACTACTTCTTTTCCTCCGGGACTTCGACCCCGACGGAATAGTCGGGATAACGTGGCAGTAACTCATTACTTCGAACTGCCACTAACCCCCAATTCTTTCAGCGCCGCACGGGCACGGGCCGGATAATCGCCACTATACTCTAAGAATTGTTTTATATCCGCTATTGATTTGGCCGGTACTTTATCCTTGGCGCCTAATTCGACTAGGACTATTGCCGTAATACCACGAGTATCTCGGTCATCATCATCTAAAAGCCTGACTAATTCAGGGACGTTTTGGCTGGCTCCGAGTTGCCCTAATGCATAAACAGTTCGCCAGCGAATCCAATGGTCATTATCCTGTAATAGCTTTGTAATCTCCGGGATAGCCTCTTTCGCGCCAAGTTTCCCTAATGCCGAAACAGCCCGCGAACGAACCACTGGGTCATTATCCTGTAATAGTTTGGTAATGGCCGGGATTGTCTCTTTGGCGTCGAGGCCTCCCAATGCATCAATAGCCGACTCGCGAACCGTTGGGTCTGTATCTTGCAATAATCCGGTAATGGCCGGGATAGCATCCTTAGCGCCAAGTTGTCTCAATACTCTAATAGCTGACCAACGAACCCCTGGGTTTGTATCCTGTATTAATGCAGTAATCTGAGGAAGAGCCTCTTTGGCGCCAAG
>JAZDFB010000134.1:0-32409 GCA_043808305.1 Planctomycetota bacterium
TATTTCCTCTCCCCTTGTGGGAGAGGGTAGGGTGAGGGGAATCAAGATAATCACCCTCCCCTAACCCCTCCCGTCAAGGGAGGGGAATAGGTTTTGTTAGAGCCTCTTAATATTTATTATGGCGAAAGCTAAGAAGACATCTAAACTAAAATCCAAAGCGGCTAAGGATAATCCCGCCGTAACCGCCATTCCGGCCGCAGCTAACACAGGCGCGCCCGCCGAAACTAAAAAGAAGGCGGTTAAATCCCTGTCTGCGTCCCGCCCAAAGGGACAAGCAGGCAAGAAGAAAAAGAAGCAGGCCAAACTCCTTGAGCCCATTATCGCCGCCGAACAGCCGATGGACGAGCCGGTGAAGAAGAAGTCCGGCTTCAAGGCGCGCGAGCAAAAGCCTTTTGTGCCGGACAAGGCGCCGGATGATATCGCCGAGCGGTCGCTGGTCATCGTGGAGTCCCCTGCCAAGTCCAAGACCATCGGCAAGATTCTGGGCGACAAGTTCTTCGTCTCCTCCTGCTACGGACATATCCGCGACCTGCCGTCCAATAAATTAGGGCTGGATATCGAGAACGACTTCGCGGCCAAGTATGAGATTATCCCCAAGCAGGTCCGCAACGTCGCCGCCCTGAAGAAGATGGCCAAAAAGGCCAAAGCTGTTTATATCGCCTCCGATCCGGACCGCGAGGGAGAGGCCATCGCCTGGCACCTGACCCAGGCGCTGGAACTGCCCGATGCCAAGACCTGGCGGGTCAGCTTCGACGAAATCACGGCCGACGCCATCAACCGGGCATTCGAGCACCCGACCAAGCTGGCTATGGACAAGGTCAACGCCCAGCAGGCGCGCCGGTTCCTGGACCGGGTGGTCGGCTATAAGCTTTCGCCGCTCCTCTGGAAAAAGATAGCCCGCGGCCTCAGCGCCGGCCGGGTCCAGTCCGTGGCGGTCAAGCTTATCGTCGCAAGGGAAAAGGAAATCAGGGGCTTCATCCCGCAGGAATACTGGAAGTTCCTGGGCGCGTTCACTCAGCCCGCAAAGCCGTCCGATTCCTTCGAATCATCGCTGGTCAAACTGAACGATGAAAGGCTGGTCAGCCCGGCCGAGGACAACAACGGCATCTGGCTGGGCAATGAAACGGAATCAACCAAGCTGGTCGCAGCGCTCAAGGCCGCCCGGTTCACGGTAACGGCCGTCACCGAAAAGGAAACAACCCAGTCGCCGCCGCCGCCGTTCATCACCAGCACACTGCAACAACAGGCCTTTAACCAGCTCGGCTTCAGCACCAAGAAAACCATGTTCGTGGCACAGCAATTATACGAAGGCGTGGACCTGCCCGAAGGTCCGACCGGCTTGATTACCTATATGAGGACCGATTCGGTCCGGATAAACGAGAACTCCATCCAGCAATGCCGCAATTATATCGCCGCCAGGTACGGCGCCGACTACCTCAATCCCGAGGTGCGCCGATACAAGTCCGGCAAGTCGGCCCAGGAAGCGCACGAAGCCATCCGTCCGGCATATCCGGAGAAATCGCCGGACGACATCAGCCAATACCTGACGCCGGACCAGCTCAAGCTTTATAACCTCATCTGGAAACGGTGCATCGCCACCCAGATGGCCGCGCCCAAATGGAAATCCACCTCGGTCGAAATCAACGGCGCGTTTGGCTCGGCGCTGGAACTGGAACTATTGCGCCGGGATAAAGAAATAGTCGCCAAGGCAAAGTCCAACGTCAGCAAGGCGATATTCACGGCCAGCGCCCGAAAACTGCTCTTCAAGGGATACCTGACGCTCTACTCGCCCGAGGAACAGGTTCTGCTGGCGCTCAAGGAAAACGACCAACTGAATCTGGCATCCGTAACGCCGACCAGGGTGTTCACCCTGCCGCCGCCGCGCTACACCGAGGCATCGCTGGTCAAGGCGCTGGAAAAATACGGCATCGGCCGGCCGTCCACCTACTCGCCGATTATCTCCACCATCCAGGCGCGCGGCTACGTCTACCGCCCGCGCCGGAGCCGCCAGATGTACGCCACCGAACTGGGCATACTGGTCACGGACAAGCTCCAGAAATACTTCGACGACGTAATGAACACCGGGTTCACGGCCGGGATGGAAGAGGACCTGGACAAGATAGAAGAAGCCAAGGCCGAATGGCTCAAGGTGCTCAAGACCTTTTACGGGCTGTTCAGCAAAGACCTGGCGCACGCCGAGCAGTTGATGGAAAAGGAAAAAGGCGGCCCGGCGCCGGACGGTTCCAACTGCGAAAAGTGCGGCAGCCCGATGATAATCCGCTGGAGCCGGCACGGGCGGTTCATCGCCTGCTCCGGATTCCCCAAATGCCGCAACGTCAAACCCATACTGACCGCGCCCGCACCCGAACCGGTCCAGCCGGCCGAACCCGAAAAGGAAGAACTGGCAAAGGATACCGGGGAAACTGAAGATTAGTGCCGGTTCGAGTAAAACGAGTTACCGGCACCTTATCCCGACTATTCCGTCGGGAGTAATTAAATAAGGAACCCAGGAGACCAAGAAAACAATTCCTGTATTCCTGGCCTCCTTATAGAATCTGTTTTCTCTGTGTAATCTGTGGCTATTCTATCCAGCCTCTTATCCAAGTATTAATCGAACAGAATTGTTCTTGATTAACCAAAATCAACAAATAACCCGTTTTTTTAACCCGGGATATGGACCGGGGAACACGCCCACACCTATCCATTACTCCGCCCATACCTATTAGTAAACACGCCCATATCTATTCACTACTATGCGTACTTCCCTTATTAAACACACCCAAACCCATTCATTACGATGCGTACTCCTATTGACTACTATGCATACCCCTATTATGAAACACGCCCACACCAAGCCCAACATCATACACGGCTCAACACAACATCCTACACGGCTCAGCGCAACATCATACACGGCTCAGTGGAACGATACGCGCCTTTTGGTGCAACGAAACGCACCTATGAGAGCAATGATACGCACCTACGTGTGGCACAGGGTATTACACCCCCCCCGTCCCCCCTCCCCCCCTGAATTTATCGGGTCATTTTTATATAAAGTGATATTCTATAACATTTTATTGGCACAAGATACCTATTGAGGACTGTTTTTACCCATATCCTAAACCGGCTAAACAGTAGTTTTGCCCGGCCGGGAAGACAGCAACTATGCGGAGTTTTTATGGTGACCTATAAAGCAGTGTTTATCTGCTATCTATGGCGTTGACAAACTGAAATTTGGCAGATTAGAAAGCACTCTGGAAGTAGCGTATTTATTGAGTCCTGTGGCTTTCGTCCAAAAAATATGGTTTAAGAATGACAGCTAACCCAGCAAATATGCGGAACTTATTACGATCAGTGTCTTCAGTCCCACAGGGAGGCTTTGCTCTGTTCTCAGTGGTTAACGTTAAATCCGCCGGTTAAAGCACAATATTATTCTCCGCGCCGCAGTTGGAGCACCTGCCTTGGGGCGTCAGTGCCAGTATCTTGGTCAGATACCCACGCCGGTTTATCAGACGCGTCTGGCAGTTGTGGCAAATCGTATCGTTCCCCTTCTCCAGCACGACGTTGCCCGTATAGACAAACCAAAGGTGCTTGCGGGCTATCTCGTATGCCTTGACCAGGGTCGACGCCGGCGTGGCCGGGTTATCCATATGATACGCCGGATGATATGCCGAGAAATGCAACGGCGTATCCTGACCCAGGTTTTCGGCTACCCAGCGGCTGAGCTCTTCGAACTGCTCCAGGGCGTCGTTCTCCCCGGGTATGACCAGGTTGGTGACCTCTATGTGCACACGTTTGTGTGCGGCTTTGTCCCTATCAGCCCCTTCAGGGATAACCTCGCCGTAACTCGCTTTGCTCGAACTGCGAGTAACTGCCCGAAGTGTCTCCAGAACCGGCTCCAGTTTTGCCTGGCAGAGTTTGCGGTAGAATTCGGGACGGATGCTCTTGAGGTCTATGTTCATTGCATCTATATAAGGCAGGATTTCAGCCAGCGGTTCGGGGTTGACATAGCCGTTGGTTACCAGCACGTTCTTGATGCCTTCGGCGCGGGCCAGCATAGCCGTTTCCAGGACGAATTCGTACCAGATAAAAGGCTCGTTATATGTATAGGCGATGGCCGGTGATTTGTATTTTTGGGCGATATCCACGGCGTCTTCGGGCTTGAGCGCCTCTGTCTCGGCATCCTCGTGCGAGATGGACCAGTTCTGGCAGAACTGGCAGCCCAGGTTGCAACCGACGGTGCCGAACGACATTATCTGGGTGGCCGGGTGGAAATGATAGAGCGGTTTTTTTTCTATCGGGTCGAGGTTGGTGGAAGCCGCCCGCCCGTAATTAAGGGCATAGAGCAGGCCGTTGATGTTGCGGCGCTGGCGGCAGATGCCGGACCGCTCCGGCCCGATAAGGCAGTTGTGCGGGCAGAGTTGGCACTGGATTTTATCGCCCTGAACGCTGTAATATAACGCTTCTTTCATTTATTTCACTTTTCCGCTGTCCGGCACAGGTACAGATTTATCTTCTTGCTTCGGCCAGGGATGGATCTTGCGGTATTCCTCGGTCAGGATACCAGCCGCCTTGGCTTCGTAGTCTATAGTAAAACGTCTCTCTTTTTCTGACCAATACACATAATCAGTAGAAAAAAGATCATCGCCCTTGCCTTTCTCATCTATGCCATTTTTGCCATAAGAATATAGCAAAAAATGTTCTCCCCCATCTTTATCATCTTTGATATAAACATATCTAATTGGTCTTTCCCATCTGTCCAAATACCCCCCCTGATTTAATTTTTTAGACATCTTCCTTTTTCGGAATTCGTCTATAAAAAGTGTTCCCTTAACCTTATCTAAAAATTCTGTTTCATCTTTTGGGAAAGTATCGGTACTAAGTATAACCTCAGTAACTAATTCTACGATATCAGCTCGAGTAGACAACTCATCGTTACGTGGATACACGAAAATACACGACCGAAACAACGATAGTTTAACTAAACAAATAACACCTATTACTAGTAATAAATTTATTAGAAGTTTTTTCATTGGATTTCCCCACCCGCCGCCTTGCCTGAATCAGTCTCTTACCAGTCAAATTTACACTGAGCCCTTACTTAGCGAATGTGTCCATTCCCTGTTAGTTATTTCCTCATCTTCACCTATTGGATTTATTTATCACCCTTTTCCCCGAATTATCCTAATATTTTTCTTGACAATCTGTTTAAATATATTAAACTACTGGCGTAATAATAAAGGAATCGCTTCCGACCCGAACTGTGGCGTTTATCGCCGCGTTCCCACAAGGATAGGGTCGGAAGTTTTTTATCTGGGCCATATCTGAACATACATTTCCCTGTGCGCAATTAAACGTTTGTAATCAGCCGCAAACTTCTTATTGCCCTGCACTGAGCGATTTATCACCCCGGCCACGTAATCCGCTAATTGGAGCAGATTATTCTGCCCGGAACCCTGCATTTTTACTTCGCTGATAATGCGCCGGTTTTCCGTATTTATTTTATTGCGCAAGTATTTAGCAAGCTGCCACTTGAATTCCAAGTTGCCGCTTTCGTCAATTATCACCTTAGCCTGATTCAATTTATCTTTGGCATTCTCCAAGACCAAGCTGCAGGTATATTTATAAAACGACATTTTATCCTTGAACCCTTCGCCCCATAATTTCTGAGGGTCTTTATTAAGGACGATGCCGTAATAGAAAAAATTATAAGGCGCAACTGCCTGCCAAAATGCCCGCCTGATTTTATCGGAATTACGCTTGAAATGGAATTCGGAGCGTTCGTCCCAGTTTAACTCATGCCGTAACAGACCGATACGCTGGTCGCAGGCGGTGGCTTCATCATGCTCGCTAAATATAACCAGGGCAACGGTAAAGAAACGGCTGGACCCCTGGTCTAACTTATTCCCCGGATCTCCTGACTCATCCACAAATACTAACATTTGTTTTCATCGGTCGCAGGACAGACCAGAGCTATGTTCCTACTGCCACTAATATATCTAATCGCACCCGATAAGTCAAATTTATTTGACCAATGGTAGGAAATGAATTCCTTGTGCTATCCCCGCCTGAATTAGTCTCTTACCAGTCTCTTCAAGTCCCTGTTAGTGGCAGTTCGAACAAAGTGAGTTTATACTTCGGCAGTTGGAGGAACGACTTACTGCCGAGTATCCTCGGCTGATAACTCACTACGTTCTAACAGCCGATGGACTGCCACGTTATCCCGACTATTCCGTCGGGACCGTCCTTCTTCACCTATTGGGTTTATTTATCACCCTTGTGCGGCATTATCTGTTCAGACAGATGCAACAAAGCGTCTTTATAGGCCGATTTCCTGAAGGGTTTCAATGCCAGCTGGGCGTGCCTGATGAAATACTTGATGTAGTTCCGGGTATAATCCAGCGCCCGGCTGTTTTCCAATAGCTTGTGCAGTTTTTTTCGGTTCTGCGGCAGATGGCAATTATCCTGTGAGATAAGCGACATCAGCCGTTTCTTTTTATCCTCAGGCGCGGTCTCAAGCATCCGGATGACGGGCAGGGTAATCTTACCTTTGGACAGGTCGGTGCCGGCAGATTTATCGGGCTGGTAGTCAATATTGACTATATCCAGATAGTCATCCATAATCTGGTAAGCAATGCCGAAGTTCTCGCCGTAGTTGCGGGCGGCAATGAGGTAATCCTTATCGCTCCTATTAGTAGGACCGCCTGTGGGCTGGCCTGTGTATAAAGATGCTCCCAGATAACTGGCCGCGGAAAACAGCGAGGCCGTCTTCTGGCGGATAATCTGGAAGTAATCGGTCTCGGCCAAATCGAAGTGGAATCTTTTGTGCATATGGCGCAGTTCGCCCAGGCACATCTGGGAGGAAACGGATGAAAGAAGTTTCAGCACGCCCTGGGCGTCGATATCGCTGCAACCGACAAACGCCTGCGAGAACAGGTAGTCCCCGAACAAAACGGCCATCTCGTTGCCGTAGCCGGCGTTGAATGTGGCGACATTGCGCCTGAGCCGGGCGTCGTCGAGGACGTCATCGTGAATCAGCGTGGCGTTGTGGATTAATTCTATGACCACCGCCACGTTCAGCTGGCTGTCCTTAAGCGCCCGGTTCGGGGCGATGGCCTTGGCGATAAGGATTAACAGGAGCGGCCTGAGGCGTTTGCCTTTGAGCGCTTCCAGGTGCGAGGACAACCCGGTGGGCGACCAGTTGAGCATCCGGTAAAACTGCTCCTCGAAACGGACCAGCTCGGGCTTGAGCAAACGGGTTATCTTGTTGATGTCCATAACCCATAGCTTATTCGGTTATTCCGCCAACGTCAAGAAAAATCCTTCGCTTCCGCTCAGAAGGCCTTTGCCACGAAGGCACAAAGACACTAAAAGAACTTAATAGATTATTTTCTTCGTGCCTTAGTGTCTTGGTGGCGAATATAATTTGCTATCAAGGAAAATAGGCTGGGGGTTTTTATTGACATCCGTTGACGAACCAATAATATGACTGAATGGAATTGATTTACCAAGGCATTAAAGAAGCGTTCCTGCTGATACTCAAAGGCGATTCGGAGATAATCGGCATAACCATCCTGTCCATTGTCGTCTCCGGCTCGGCCACTTTGATATCCATGCTCATCGGCGTGCCGCTGGGCGCCGTAATCGGCCTGAGCCGGTTCCGGCTGAAGAAGTTCGTCATCAGCCTCATCAATACCGGGATGGGCCTGCCGCCGGTGGTGGTCGGGCTTTTCGTGGTGCTGTTCCTGTGGCGGGCCGGCCCGCTCGGATTCATCAACCTGCTCTATACGCCCTACGCCATGGCCATCGCGCAGGTAATTATCGCCACCCCCATCGTCATGGGGCTGTCAGCCGCGGCCATACAGCAACTGCCGGAGAAACTCAAACTCCAGACGCTGACCTTGGGCGCCAATTATTGCCAGATGCTCTGGATAATGATAAAAGAGGCGCGCCTGCCGATACTGGCCGCGATAATGGCCGGGTTCGGCGGCGTTATTTCCGAGGTCGGCGCGGTGATGATGGTCGGCGGCAATATCAAAGGCCAGACCCGGGTCCTGACCACAGCCACGGTCATGGAAACCCGGATGGGCCACCTGGAGATAGCCATCGCGCTGGGAATTATATTGCTGGCAATCGCATTCATAGTCAACTACGCCCTGACTAGATTACAGCAGAAAGCTTAATATGGATTCGTTAATGACATTAAAGGATATCAGGCTGGACTACGGCCGGTTCCGGCTTGATGTGCCGGAACTGGAAATAATAAAAGGCCAGCGGCTCTGCCTTATCGGCGCCAACGGCGCCGGCAAGAGCACCCTGCTCAAGATAATCGGGCTACTGGAAAGGCCGGACCAGGGCCGGATATATTTCAACGGCAATGAACTATCCGCCGGCGAGATGGCGAAACTGCGCGGCCGGATAACGCTGGTCTTCAGCGAGCCGGTGCTCTACCGCGGCACGGCCGGGGATAACCTGATGGTCGGGCTGAACCTGCGCCGGGTGCCCGGCAGTGAGTGCGCCAAACGCGTAGATGAGGCGCTGGCAATGTTCGGCATCAGCCATCTCAAAGAACAGCCGGCCAAAACACTCTCCAGCGGCGAAAAACAACGGCTCAACCTGGCCCGGGCGCTGGTGCTGAAACCGGAGTTGCTCCTGCTGGACGAGCCCAGCCTGTCGCTCGACGCGCCGACCCGGGAGAAGCTGTCTTACGACCTGCAACAGGTTTTGGACAGCCTCAAGATAACCACGGTACTGGTCACCCAGCTCCGGGATGAGGCGCTGGGATTTGCCCAGCGGCTGGGCGTGATATTGGACGGCAAAATCGTCCAGACCGGACTGCCCCAGGAAATATTCAACTCCCCTGCCAGCCGGCAGGTGGCTGAGTTTGTCGGGATGAACACTATAATCGACGGCAAAATAGAGTCCGCTTCAGATGGAGTTTCTCTTGTCAAAGTCAAAGGCAATAATATCATACGTGCCCAGTGCGTTCAGCCCATGAAACAGGGCGAAGATGTCATCCTGGGCATCCGGCCCGAGGAGGTCCTGTTGATGGCGCAGGATATGGACAGCCATCAGCTCAGCGCACGGAATAAATTCCGGGCCAAGGTCATCCAGGTAACGCCCAAGGAGGGGCAATATAAAGTATCAGTAGAGTGTTCGGACAGCGCCAGCCAGGCGGGGTTTATGCTCAACAGCCTGGTGACCTCGTCCGCCTTGAAGGATTTAGGCATAGAACCGGGTAAAACAGTAATTGCCGTGTTTAAAGCAAACGCGGTGCATGTAATCAGGAGATGAAACCACGGATACACACAGATAGACACTGATAATTATCTGTGTTAATCGTATTTATGGATAATGACAAATTACTATATAAAGACTTAACCGGGGAAATCATCAACGCGGCATTTGAAGTGCATAACACTTTAGGATGCGGTTTTCTGGAAAAAGTCTATGAAAACGCCCTTCGTTATGAGCTAAAACAACGCAATCTAAAAGTAGCTCCCCAGAAAGAAATCAAGGTGCATTATAAAGATGTCGAAGTAGGCACATATATCGCGGATATAGTGGTTGAAGACAAAGTCATCCTGGAATTAAAAGCAGCTGATGAAGTGACAACTATCCACGAAGCACAATTACTAAATTATCTCAAGGCAAGCCATTATAAGGTTGGACTTATCCTTAACTTTGCCAAGACCAAATTGGAGTATAAACGATTAGTTATGTAGATAAACACAGATGGACTGTTTGTAATTATTAGCCGTGCGCATCCGTGTTAATCTGTGGTTATAATTAGAAGGAGTTAGATATGTCAGAAGATAAAAAACAAGGGCCGAAACCGTTAGCCGCGACCAACCAGATGAAAAAGATTATGGCCGACCATTTCTACGAACTGGACAAGGCGGTCAAGGATAAATCACGGAAAGTCGCCTGGTGCACCAGCGTCGGACCGGCTGAAATACTCCGGGCCATGGGGTTCCTGGTTTATTTCCCTGAGAACCACGGCGCCATGCTCGGCGCCACCCGGATGTCCACGGACTTTATCCCCTTTGCCAACGCCATCGGATACTCGCCGGAAATCTGCTCATATCTGACCAGCGACGTCGGCGCGTACCTCAAGAAACAGACACCGCTGACCAAGGCGTATCCGGGCATAGAATCAATACCCAAGCCGGATGTGCTGGTTTATAACACCAACCAGTGCCGTGATGTCTACGACTGGTTTGCCTTTTACGGGCGCGAGTTCAAGGTGCCGGTCATCGGCATCAATACGCACCGCAATGTCGGCATTGTCACCGACGCCCATATCCGGAGCGTATCCGAACAGATGAAGGCAATGCTGCCCACCCTGGAAAAGATTATGGGCCATAAGCTGGATGAAAAGGAACTCAAGCGCGTGGTAGCGCTGTCGCTGGAATGCAGCGTGCTCTGGCGCAAGGTGCTGGAGACCGCAGCCAACGTGCCATCGCCATTGAACTTCTTTGACGGCACCATCCAGATGGGACCGGCCGTGGTCATGCGCGGCACCCAACAGGCGGTGGATTATTATAAACTCCTGCTGCCGGAACTGGAAGAACGCGCCCGTAACAAGGAAGCCGCTGTCGCGGGCGAAAAGTACCGCTTCTACTGGGACGGCATGCCGGTCTGGGGCAAACTAAGGCCGCTGTCCGAACTGTTTGCCAAACTCCAGACCTGCGTGGTGGCTTCGACCTATTGCAACTCCTGGGTGTTCGAGGCGTTCAATCCCGACGACCCGTTCAACAGCATGGCCAAAGCTTACCTGGAGCTCTTCATCGTCCGCACGGACGAGGTCAAGGAGCAGTATATTGAACGGATGATTAACAAATTCAAGGTCAACGGCATAATATTCCACGACTCCAAATCCTGCCCCAACAATACCAACAGCCGTTACGGAATGCCACAGCGGCTACAGGCGCGGTTGAAGATACCGACCGTGACCATCAGCGGCGACCTGAACGACCTGAGGTGTTATTCAGAGGAGCAGACCAAGACGGCCATAGAAGCGTTCATCGAACAGATGGAAAGATAGGACGCAGATTTCACAGATTGAATATTCACCGCAGAGAACGCAAAGAGCGCAAAGGATGGAGGGGGACGTGGGGGCAAAGAAACAGGTGTAGAAAAAATACAAAGACAAACGTCTCCATTTGAACTATAAAGCTCATGAAACTTTTACATACCATAAAAAATATTATCATCGTGCTATTAGGCGGCATAGGAGTTGCTGCGGCTTGTTTTGGATTAGCGCTTCTACTTTATAGCGAAACAACTTCTAATATTATCTCCAACTTGGCTTATTTTTTTGGTGGAAGTATTATATTTGTACTTTGTGCCTGGAAGTTTCATATGCCTCTTTATATTCTGGCGCCATTTTCTGTTATCATTGCGTGTTGTTTAGGATTGAAGATTGAAGAATGGATGGGTCACTGTGGCAAACCAGGCGGAGTGTTTATATTTACACTAATTATTCTACCCATTATCACCCTGCGGTTAGTCACCAAATATTATCAACGTCAAAAACAACCAGAGACGCAAGAGGTTCAAGGACAACCTAAATCCATCCTTGTAAATACCCTATCAGAAATATTTATCATACTGGGCATAGTTTCTGTATCCATTTATATTTTAATAGGCGTGGTTTTATTCTTTGAGGACAGTCCGTCCTTGATGGAAGCGTTCCCTGATTTTGGTATTGGATTTCTTGTCTTAACCAGTATTTTAATAACATCAATTGCCTTATCAAAGCGGAAGAATTGGGCTCGGATAATATTTATCGGCGGCTCAGCATTAAGTATTGTTTATTTTATTAGAGCAATATGGCAGGAACTTTATGATGTATTGCATCCACGGCCTTTATCAACTATTGATATAATGTGCGGAGATTGGCTTGTAAGAGACACAATGGCGAATCATTTATTCAGCATCGCTTTGTATGTTGTTATTATCATTATTTTAGGGTGGATTATTAAAAAGTTGGTATCAGGTAATATCCCCAAGGAATTTACCTCACCAAAATTATAACTTCTTGATTATTGTTCTTTGCGGTGAAATTAATTCCCTACTATTCTAATCCCGTAGATTCGTCCCTCACTACAAGTAGAAACGGGCATCTAATGCCATAGGTACGAACCCCTAATGCCGCAGATACGGACATCTACTGCCGTAGAAGCCAGCCCCTAATGCCGTAGAAACGGGCATCTAATGCCGTAGGTACGAACCCCTAATGCCGTAGAAACGGACATCTAATGCCGTGGCAGCGGATATCTAATGCCGCAGATACGGACATCTAATACCGTAGATTCCAACTCCTAATGCCGTAGACGCCAGCCTCTAATGCCGTAGATTCCGACCTCTAATGCCGTAGACTCCAACCTCTAATGCCGTAGATTCCAACTCCTAATGCCGCAGACACCAACTCCTAATGCCGTAGACGCCAGCCTCTAATGCCGTAGATTCCAGCCTCTAATGCCGTAGATTCCGGCCTCTAATGCCGTAGAAGCGGACATCTAATGCCGTAGATGCCAAACTACCTACCGGGGGAGGATACCCTATCCCCCACCCTCTTTTAAAACCGACGAAACCACTGTTATAATGTATTATTTATTAAGAAGTTATGACGAGCAAAATATGCCCTGATAATTATTGACCATCAAAACGGCACGGTGTATAAGTAAGCGTCCCGATGTGGCATCGGGGTGTTCAATCAACTTACTAAAAATAACATGAAGAAATATGCCCTGCTGTTGCCGGATATTTACCGTGAGGTGGTGAACGGTGAGCGCCGGTCCCGTGAATTTCTGCGGATATTGCGTTTTCCCCGGCGAGTGGTGATTTGTCCGCTATGCCGCAAAGATATTCCCGATGCATTCCAGTCGCGCATAAGCCGTTACTGGTGCCGAAATTGCCATTACCGATTCTTTGATTTTTCCAAGACGCTCCTGGCATCCAATAAACTGCCCTGGTCAAAAGTTATCACCGCGGCACACCTTTTTATCTTGGGTAAATCGGCCCATCAAACCGCCGGCATCCTGAACATAAACTACAAATCCGCTCATTCACTCTTCAGTAAAATGCGGCTGGCGATACTTTTATTCCACTCTATGCCCAAAAAGCACCAGATAGGGCTTGGCCGTAAAGGCAAGGTCTATCTCAAACCAGGATTCGCCAGATACCTAAAGGGCAGGATAGAATCATACCGCCACCCTTCTCCCAAGAACAGGTTGTTATATCTTAAAGAGCAGGAGTTCAAATATGACCCGGAGAATAAATCCGAAGCGCTGACCAAGTTGCTTCGGTATTTATTAAATCCTTTAAAATAAATTCATCCTATATTCTTTGCGTTTGGAGTTTATCCTCCCGAATGCTTTCGGGGGGAACGCCTTTGCGGTAGAATCTGAATTATGAATTATTTCGCAGGCATAGACATCGGTTCAATGAGCATCCATCAGTTTCTTTATATCCTCTATTATCGGCTCCAACTCTCCCTTGAATGCCGGGTTTAACTCTATCGCTTTCTGAAGATCCGCCAGCGCTGATTCATATTTTTTGTTCCAATAAAGTATCGTTCCGCGGTTGCGATATGCTTTGGCAAAGTTTGGTTTAACCTGGATTGCCAGCTCAAAATCCTTTAGCGCGCCCTCTAAGTCACCCTTTGAATACTTTGCGCCGGCACGGTTGGTATATGTCTCCGGAATGTCGGGCTTGAGCTGGAGCGTCCTGTCATAGTCCGCTATGGCGCCTTCCATATCGCCTTTATTCCTCTTCAATTCCCCGCGGTTATTATACGCCACAAAGTCGTTTGGATTTATCTGAATTACCTTGTCCCAATCCTCCATAGCCCCTTTTATATCGCCCTTTTTCGTCCTGGCGCCGGCGCGGTTGGTATATGCCTGGGTGTTGTTTGGGGCAATCCGGAGCGCCTTTTCATAATCCTCTATAGCGCCGTCTATATCACCGGTGTTGTCTTTTGCCGCCCCGCGATTATTATATGCCTCGGCATTATTCGGGTCTATCCGAAGCGCCTGTTCAAAATCCTTGAGTGCGCCTTCAATATCACCGCTATTGCCTCTTACTACCGCACGGTTGATATGCGCCTTAATTTCGGCCGGGTTAACCTGAATTGCCCTGCCAAAATCTTCTATGGCGCCTTTTATGTCGCCTTTCTTATACTTTGCCGCACCCCGGTTAGTATATGCCTCAGCGCTGTCCGGGTCCATCTCCAAAGACTTGTCGAAATCACCCAGTCCATCTTCTATCAGCTCCCGCCGTACAGCGGGGTTTTGCTCGCGTTCCGCCTTTTTTATCTTTGTCGCGCCCCGGCTCGCATACGCCTTAGCGCAGTTTGGGTCAATCTGGAGCGCCTTGTTGTGGTCTTCCATCGCCCCTTCCATATCGCCTCTGTCGCTTCTGACTACGCCGCGGCTAACATACACTTCAGCGTCTTTTGGGTCAATCTCAATCGCCTTGTTATAGTCCTTTAACGCGCCTTCCAGGTCGCCTCTTTTATGATTTATCACAGCGAGGCCGGTATATGCATTGGCACAGTTCGGGTTAATCTGAATTGCCTTTTCACAATCCCTGAGACCGCCTTCGGTGTCGCCCTTTTTCAGCTTTGCTACTCCCCGGTTGGCCCATATCATGGCGTCGTTTGGGTCAATCTGGAGCGACTTGTCATAGTCCTTGAGCGCGTTTTCGATATCGCCTTTTTTATATCTTCCCACGCCCCGGGCGTTGTATGCCTGTGCATATTCCGGATAAAGTTCTATTGCCTTGCTGAAATTCTTTATGCCCTCATTGTATCTTTTCTGCTCGTGGTCAATCTTGCCTTTGGCAAAATATCCGATGTGGTTGTTGGGGTCTAATTCCAGCACCTTCTTAAAGTCAGGAAGAGCTTCCTCCGGCCGGTTAAAATCATACGCCGTAATCAATGCCCGCTCGTAATAGGCATAGGCCTGTTTGGGGTTTGCCGTTATGGCCTTGGTAAAATATTCAAGAGCCTTAGCCCAGTCCTTTTTGTCCTTATAGGCGTACCCGATGGCCTGGTAGGCATCAGCGAAGTCAGGGTCTACCTTGAGCGCATCTTCGGCAATCCGTATCTTTTCGGCAGCCGCCCCGGCCGCCGACAAACGGTCCAGAATGGCCTTTGCCCTTTCCCGGACGGCGGATTTATCCTGTGCCGTTTTTATAATCCCGATGCACTTCTGCTTTAGCCCGTCAATCTCTTTATCCGACGGCAAAATCCCGAGTATCTTCTCGCATACAGCCAGGGTGTTTTCTATCTCGCCCCGGTTAAAAAGGCTGTTTGCCTCTTTGAGGTATTGCTCCAGCTTGGATTTGGTCCGCGCCGATGATATGGCCAAGCCGGCGATGCCAACCGCCAAAATTATTATGGTACCGACAATGCTTAAACTTAAGGCCTTATTCTTCCTGGCTCTTTGCCAGATTTTGGTTATATGCGAAGTCCGCCGGGCGGCAATAGGTTCGCCATGCAGATGTTTTTTTATATCACTGGCCAACTCCGCCATATCCTGGTAGCGCCTGTTCTTGTCTTTTTCCAGGCACTTAAGGCAGATGGTTTCAAGGTCTTTGGGAATAAGTTTTATGATGGTTGACGGCGCCGGCGGGTCGTTGTTGACAACTTTTGTAAGCACCTCAAGAAGCTCCTTGCCCTGGAAAGGCACCCGGCCGGTTATGCAATGATATAGCGTCGCCCCTAAAGAGAAGATGTCGGAGCGCGGGTCTATTTCGTCTTTTTGCCCCATCGCCTGCTCCGGCGGCATGTAGTCCGGCGTCCCGACGGTTGTGCCGGTAATTGTCAGCGACCGGTCAAGTCCGCTGAGCTGTTTGGCCAGCCCGAAATCAGCGATAAATACCTTGCCGGTCTTGTCTATCAGGATATTCGCCGGTTTTATATCGCGATGGATAATGTTTTGCTGGTGAGCATAATGAAGCGCCATGGCCGTCTGGAGAATGATTTTCGTGATATTTTGCAGTGATGCCTTATTCTTGGAATTGATAATCGCATCAAGCGAGGCCCCTTCAATATAATCCATTGTGAAGTAGTGTTTTTTATCTATGACGCCGGCTTCGTGAACCTGCACGATATTAGGATGTTTTAGCTTGGCTACGGCTGACGCCTCGCGCTGGAAGCGTTCCAGCAGTTCCGGGTCGTCCGAGGTGATGATTTTGAGCGCGACTTTGCGGTTTAAGGACGGGTCAAGCGCCAGGTAAACCGCACCCATCCCGCCCTGGCCTAATTTTTTCTCCAATACATATTTCCCAAAACTGGTTGGCATGCCAGCAAGTTAATATAAAACACCCTGCTGTCAACTAAATCTAAACCCTTTGTCAAGCTATGGCAGGAACGCCGGAGACACGAAAAACTATGAATTAACCCAAACTTACTTTTTGTAGTGCATAATCTGAAATATAAATATTGACAATACCGATTCGGCGAATAGAATCTTAACTATGCAATACAGTGCAGGCATAGACATCGGTTCATCGGCAGTAAAGGCGGTCATCATCATAGACCGGGATTATAAAATCATCGGCAAGGGCCTGCATAAATCCGGCTCAGACCTGAAAGAGGCATCTGCCAAAGCGCTTAACGAAGCATTGCAGGAAGCTAAGCTCAAGGAATCGGATATCGCCCGGTTTGCAGCCACCGGATTCGGCCGGAGCAGCTGCCCCTTCCCGAACAAAACCATCACCGAGATTTCAGCACATGCCCGCGGGGTTTACTATTATTTTCCCAGGGCCGCCACGGTCATAGATATCGGTGGACAGGATAACAAGATGATTCGCTTAGACGCATCCGGCCATATCCTGAACTTCCGGATGAATCGCAAATGCGCGGCCGGCACCGGCGCCTTCCTGGAAGAAATCGCCTACAAGATGGACATTCCCCTGCCGGAGCTTAACAGGCTGGCCAAACTTTCCACCAAGCCCATAGAACTGGGCAGTTACTGCACGGTATTCACGGCCACGGAAATCCTCAGCAAAATCCGTGAAGGCATCAAGAAAGAAGATATCGTCTGCGGCGTGTTCAGGTCCATCATAAAACGCATCATAGAGATGGACCCATTGACCGATGATGTGATTCTGACCGGCGGCGTGATTGCCCATAATGATATCATCAAAGAACTCCTGTCCAAAACATTGAATAAGGATATCTTGGTGCCGGCTGACCCGCAGTTCACCGGCGCGCTGGGCGCGGCTTTATTCGGAGCCACAGATAAACACTGATAAACACGGATTTATCATACTCCGCTTGCATTGAATCATTCGTGCCTAAGGATATTTTTGCGAATATGCGCTTGAATGGATATGGATAAAACTTTCGGTAAATATCTTATAGAACAAAAAATAGGCCAGGGCAGCATCAGCGCCGTTTATTTAGCTACAGATTCTGACTCAAGCCGCAAGACCGTCCCTCTGACGGGATCCCGTTCAGGGGCAGACAGCCCCGTCCCGCCTGAGCGGGAGGGCAAGATCGTCCTCAAGATTATCACCTCGGATGACCAGGAACTGCAGGAGCGTTTCCGGCGCGAAGCGCAGGCTATCACCAAGCTTAAACACCCCAATATCGTCCAGGTCCATGAGGCCGGCACCATCAACAATCAAAATTATCTGACGATGGATTATATTGACGGCATATCGCTGGACAATATGGTCACATCCACCCAGAGGCCGAGCTTGCAGTACGTGGCCAAGATAATCATGCAAATCGCGTCTGCCTTGCATTATGCCCACACCCAGGGAATCATCCACCGCGCCGTCAAGCCGGCCAATATAATGATAGATAAAAACGATAATATCTTCCTGGCCGATTTCGGGCTGGCAAAGCGCATAACCAACATTGATAAATCCGTTATGACGGGCGATGCCGGCTCACTCAACTACCTTTCACCGGAACAAGCCATGGGAAAAACGGCTGACCGCGTGTCCGATATTTTCTCGCTGGGCGCAACTTTTTACCACTGTCTGACCGGCAAACCGCCGTTTCAGACAAATAGCCCATCCAGAGTATTATCCGTGATTATCAATGACGAACCTGCCCCTCCAAAAACCATTATTCATTCAATCCCCAAGGAGATTGAAAATATCTGCCTGAAATGCCTTGAAAAGGATAAAGCCAAGCGTTATCAAACCGCCGGCGAATTAGCCGCAGACCTGCAAAGATACCTTCAGCAAAAGAGCACCACTGCTGGGGGAGCATCCTCTCTGGTCCGGATATGGAACAAAATAATCACCAAGAAAACCGCTTTTATTGCCGTCGGCACGGCGGCGGTGATATTGCTGGCCGTGCTGATAAATTGGCTGATTACGGTCTCGGGAACCGCCCATAAGCTGGAAACATACCGCAAAGAAGCCCAGGGACTTTTTAACCAGGGCCGGTATGAAGATGCCAGAAGCATTTGTGACAAAATACTGACGATTTCGCCCTCAGAAGAAGGAATAAAATCGCTTGCGGATGCCTGCAATACCGCCATAAAACAAAAGGAAATCGCCGCCAAAACCACAGAAAGGAAGTTATCCATCCGAGAGCAGGCCCAGAAGATACTCGAACGGCTGAATAACTCAATGCCACCGGACAGCCGGATAAAAATCGCCCAGGCGGCAATTGACACGGATAACGCCTTCGGCGAAGCCTATCAAATACTCGGATATGCTTATAAGGATAAAAAAGATTTCGACAAGGCTTACGACTATTTCACCAGGGCAATCCAAACGGAGTCAACGCTGGCCTGTTCATACTGTGAACGAGGCCTGATTACGGCTTATGTCCGTAATAAACCTGAGGAAGCTATCGTCGATTTCGAGAAAGCCATCCAGTATGACCCGGACAGCTATCTGGGATACTTTGCCAGGGGGAATATTGAGCAAAACCAGCAGAAATATGACAATGCCGTTAAAAGCTATACTGCAGCAATAGGGAAAAAACCTGATTTTATCTGGGCGCATAATAACCGGGGGATGACCTATTTCAAAACTGCGCAGTCCCTGTACCCGGATGGACTCGCGCCCGGACGGGTTGAAACTGCTCCGGACAAACTGAACCCCGACCTCGAAACCCTCAGGAACAAATATCGGGAACTGATAAACAAAGCCATCAGCGACTATGACAAAGCCGTCAAGATTAACCCTATTGAAGCCGCATGCTATAATAACCGGGGAAAAACCTATGCGGAAATCGGGGAATCAGAAAAGGCAATGGCCGATTATAATGAGGCAATTAAATGCAATCCTAAAATGGCTGAGGCATACAACAACCGCGGTCTGCTCTATAAAAGACAGGATAAACCGGAGCTGGCGCTGGCAGACTTTAATAATGCCATCCGGTCAGACCCCAAACAAGCTGAGGCATATTGCAACCGCGGAAATATCTATGAGGAAAAACACAACATGGATAATGCCCTGTCTGACTATTCCGAAGCAATCAGTATTAACCCCAAATACGCCATCGCCTATTACAACCGGTGTATGGCCTATTATAACTCCGGCAAGTATCCGCAAGCCCTGGCTGACGGCGAAACCTTCCTCAAATTCATTCATAACGAGCCCTTCGGGAATACTCAGGATAAAAGCGGAGAATCCACGCCCAAACAACAATTAGTTACAAACATTAAGCAAATAGTAGAAACCTGCAAAAAAAATATTAAGTAATGACAGATTCAAGCATTTTCTTGACCCCGTTAGAGACATTTGATATTCGTAATGAGTTAGTTCCTATTTAAGGAAGTGCTATCGAACCATAGGACAAAACCATTATACAACGGTCGCCCAAAGCGGCCTATCTCTCCCGCTACGGCGGGATGCCGCTCCGCGAACACAATGCATAACGGGGTTGACTGATATGTTTGCATAGCATATTATAAAACGCTTATTTATTAGGAGTGTAGAACAAATGCCTGACCAAGAAAAAACATCCGCTGACACCGTGAATTTGGAAACCCTGCGCCATAGCACCTCGCATATTATGGCCGATGCGGTCAGGAAACTCTTCCCGGCGGCCAAGCTGGCCATCGGCCCGTCAATAGAAGAAGGTTTCTACTACGATTTTGAGGTGCCAGCCCCATTCCTGCCTGATGACCTGAATAAAATAGCAAAAGAGATGTCCAGAATCATCAAGTCCAACGTCAAATTCGAGCGCGTCGATGTATCACGAGAAGAAGCCCTGAAGATGATGAAGGACGAACCTTATAAAATAGAACTGATAAACGAGCTGCCGGCCGGCGAGCAGATATCGCTCTATAAGCACGGCAATTTCACCGACCTGTGCCGGGGACCGCATATCGCCTCAACCGGACTGGTCAAAGCATACAAACTTCTTACCGCCACCGGCGCCTACTGGCGCGGCGACGAACATAACAAGATGCTCCAGCGTATCTATGGCACGGCTTTCCTGACTGAAGAAGACCTCAAGAAACACCTGGACCACCTGGAAGAAATAAAGAAACGCGACCACCGCCGGATAGGCAAGGATTTGGACCTGTTCAGCATCCAGTATGAGGAGGCCGGCCCGGGCCTGGTATTCTGGCATCCTAAAGGCGCGCTGGTCCGCAAACTTATAGAGGATTTTTGGCGAGCCGAGCACCTCAAGCACGGGTATGAATTTATTTATTCGCCGCATATCGCCCGGGTCGGATTATGGAAGACCTCCGGCCACTGGGATTTCTACCGGGAGAATATGTATTCCCCGATGGATATTGACGGACAGGAATATTTGCTCAAGCCCATGAACTGCCCAGGCCACATCCTGGTTTATAAAAACAAAGGACGGAGTTACCGCGACCTGCCCCTGCGCTGGGCCGAGCTGGGCACGGTCTACCGCTACGAGCGCTCGGGCGTTCTGCACGGCCTGATGCGGGTGCGCGGATTCACCCAGGATGATGCGCATATATTTTGCCGGCCGGACCAGATTGAGGATGAAATCCTGGGATGCCTGGACTTTACCATGTCCCTGCTGGGTTCATTTGGATTTACCGAATACGATATAGAACTCTCGGTGCGCGACCCCAAACACCCGGAAAAATACGCCGGGGCCGACCAGTCCTGGGCGCAGGCCGAGCGTTCACTGGTTAAGGCGTTAGATGCGCGTCGGTTACCATACCGCCGGATGGAGGGCGAAGCGGTATTTTACGGGCCTAAGATTGACCTTAAAATCAAGGATGCACTGGGCCGGGCCTGGCAGTGCACCACTATCCAATTTGATTTCAACCTGCCCGAGCGGTTTGATATCAATTACACGGCCGACAACAGCACTAAACAGCGCCCATATATGGTCCACCGGACTCTGCTCGGCGCAATGGAACGGTTCTTCGGCGTGCTGATAGAGCATTACGGCGGCGCTTTTCCTCTCTGGCTGGCGCCGGTTCAGGCGATGGTCCTGCCGGTCCTGGTGCCCCAGCAGAATTATGCGGCCAGCATATTGGCAAAACTTAAGGCCGCGGGTATCCGGGCCGAGGCAGATATGCGCAACGAGCGGCTCTCCCAGAAAATTCGCGATGCCACGGTCCAGAAGGTGCCCTATATGCTTGTGGTCGGCGACAAGGAGGAAAAGGAGAACCTTATCGCGGTGCGCGAACGGATTAAGGGCGACCAGGGCGCCTCGAATATTGATGCTTTTATTGACAAGATTAAAAAAGAAGCTGTAATTCCTGAATAATTAACGCGTTAAATAACAGCGTTAAATTCATAATCATAATGAGGAGGTAGAAATATTCAGAACTTAAGAATTAATGAGCGCATAAGGATAAGAAGCATCCGCTTGATAGACGAAAACGGGGGGCAAGTCGGACTGATAGCAACCGAGGAAGCTGTCAAAATGGCCCATGACCGGGGGCTGGACCTGGTCGAGATCGCGCCTAATGCCGCCCCGCCGGTGTGCAAAATAATGGATTACAGTAAATTCAAATACAGCCAGCATAAAAAAGAGCAAAAGGACAAGAAGAAACGCCACGAAACCCAGATAAAAGAAGTGCGCCTCAGGCCGATTACCGAAGAACACGATATCCAGGTAAAACTCAAGCACAGCCGCGAATGGTTAAGCCGGGGCGATAAAGTCCTGGTGGTGATCATTTTTAAGGGCCGCGAGATGACACATAGGGAAATAGGCTATAAGTTGCTTGAAAGATTCACTAACGAACTTAAAAATATTGCCAAGGTGGAAAAATCTGCCACCAAGGAAGGATACAAATTAACGCTGACCATGACACCGCTCAAGTAACCCTCGTTCTTAACAAAATAGATAGCCGGATAACCGGCTCTAAATAGGAGTATTTATGCCGAAAATGAAAACTAACAAAGCCGTTGCCAAGCGTATCAAAGTTACCGGAACAGGAAAGCTTATGCGGCACCGCCAAGGAAAAAGCCACCTACTTTCATCAAAATCAGCCAAGCGCCGGCGCCATCTCAGGCAGGCAACCCTGATTACGGGCGTAATGGCCGCCGGGATTAAACGGGGACTGCAAGCATAACCAGGCTAAATTCAGTGGTTTGACAAACTAATATTAATATAACAAGGAGCTAACTATGAGAGTCAAAACAGGGGTTGCCAGACATCGCAGGACCAAAAGGGTGATGAAACGAGCCAGTGGCTACGACCAGGCCCGGCATCGCCTTTTCCGGACCGCCAAGGAAACTCTTATCCAGGCCGGACGCGATGCTTTTTCCGGGCGGAAGAGGAAGAAACGTGATTTCCGCAGGCTCTGGATCACCCGCCTTTCTGGGGCACTGGATGAGACCGGAATATCTTACAGCCAGTTTATCAACCGCCTTAAAAAGGCCAAGATAGAACTCAACCGCAAGATGCTTTCTGAACTCGCCATCAGCGACCAAAACGCGTTTAACAAAATATTGGAATCTGTAAAATCATAATGCCGGCAAACCGCGGAGACCCAAAGGCCATAGAAAATATTATCTGCGGATAACCTCGTATTCTCTGCGGCCTGCGGTAATTAGGAACATGCCGAATATTATAGAAACGGAACTTGAATCCATAAAAGGTTCTGCTCTGGATGAGCTGAACAAAATATCTTCTCCGGCAGAACTGGAGAAATTTGAGCATAAGTATCTCGGCCGCAGCGGTTTATTGCGGAACCTTACCCAGAAATTAGGCGAGCTTTCCAAGGACCAGCGCGCACAAACCGGCCAGATTATCAACGAATTCCGTAATGCCCTAACCGCATCATTGGAAGCCAGGAAGATCAATCCTCATACAGATAAACCTAAGACCGGTCCGCTGCCGGATTTCAGCCTGCCCGGAGACAAGAAATCCATTGGACACCTGCACCCGGTTTATCAGACAATGAAAGAAGTAACAGATGCATTTGTCAGGCTGGGTTTTGAGCCGGTTTACGGGCCGGAGATAGAGACTCCTTACCATAACTTTGATGCCCTGAATATTCCGTCAAACCACCCTTCCCGGGATTCGTTTGACACGTTCTACCTGGCCGATACCAATTATCAGCACCTACTGAGAAGCCATACTTCCCCGGTCCAGATAAGAACAATGAAGCAACGACAACCACCTTTGGCTGTCGTCGCACCAGGCAAGGTTTTCAGACCTGATACCCCCGCCCCGAGCCGTTACCCGATGTTCCACCAGATAGAAGGCCTGATGGTTGATACGGATATCAGTTTCGCACATCTCAAGGGCGTTTTGAACCTGTTCACCAAGGAATTTTTTGGTTCGGACACCAAAACCCGATTTAGGCCGTCGTTTTTCCCATTCACCGAACCCAGCGCTGAGGTGGATATATCCTGCGTCATCTGCGGCGGCACAGGTACCGGCTGTGGGTTGTGCCGCGGTGAAGGCTGGCTGGAAATACTCGGCTGCGGAATGGTCCACCCCAAGGTCTTTGAAGCGGTCGGATATGACCCAGAAAAATATACCGGGTTCGCTTTCGGCGTAGGGATTGAACGCCTGACCCTTTTGAAATACGGCATTAATGATATCAGACTGTTTACCGAGAACCATTTAAGATTCTTAAACCAATGGTAGCCACAGAGATCACAGAGCCCTAATTATTTATGCCCTGCATTCTCTGCGCCTCCGTGGCAAATTTTATGAAGTTTACATACAACTGGCTTAAGGAATATTGCCCTTGCGGCCTGCCGATTACGGAGTTGGCCGAACTTTTGACCAAACACGGCGTCAAGGTTGAAAGCCTCGAGCCTACCCTGGATGGCAAGGATACGCTGATTACCCTGGAAATCACCGCCAATCGGTCGGATTGCCTCAGCTTGCTTGGCGTAGCACGTGAAACAGCGTTGATAACCGGCCAGAAATTACCGCATAAACAGGCTCCGGAACTTGAGATACCAAAAGCATCAGCTGAAAAATTCATCAAGATAAACAATCTCGACCTGTGCCCGGTTTATGTCGGCCGGATAATCAAACATGTAAAAGTCGGGCCGTCGCCGGACTGGCTCAGGAACCGGATAGAATCCATCGGACTGCGCAGCGTCAATAATATCGTGGATATCACCAACTTCGTCCTGATGGAGACCGGCCAGCCGCTCCACGCCTTTGACTACAACGCGCTGGAGAATAAAGAAATCATCGTCCGCCTGGCAGCGCCCGGCGAAAAAATAATGGCCATCGACGGCAAGGAATACCAGCTGGCCAAGGACACACTGGTCATCGCCGATGCTAAGAAGCCCGTTGCCATCGCCGGCATAATGGGTGGGAAGCAGACCGAGGTAACCGAAAGAACTACCGATATCCTGCTGGAGTCAGCCTACTTCCAGCCGGGCGGCATCCGCAAATCCAGCCGCTGGCTGAAGCTGACCTCCGATTCGGCATACCGGTTCGAGCGCGGCGTGATTCCCGAAGAAATAATCACGGCATCAGATAGGGCTATAGAATTGATACTCGCCTCAGCCAGCGGCAAGGTGGCTGCCCACCAGTCAATAAATAACCTCGAAATCAAGACCCGCAAACTGACTTTGCGCCACGAGTATCTGGAAAAGGTCCTCGGCGTTGGGATAGACAAAACTGACCTGAAACGCATCCTTAAAGGACTGGGATTCATCATCAAAAAAGAGTGGAAAGGCCAGTATGAACTGGAAGCCCCCTACTTCAGGCAAGATATCAATATTGAAGAGGATATCATAGAAGAAGTTGTCCGGATTATCGGCTACGATAACATTCCGGCTGAACCGCCCACGATTCAGTTAAAAAATAAACCCAAGGATAAGGATGCCGAAGTCACCCAGGCCGCCCGCCAGATACTGTTCGGATTGGGCTATAACGAAGCGCTGACCGACAGCTTCTTGGCTACTAAGGAAGAAGCCGGCGCCAACCTATTAAAGGGCTCAGAAGAAGCCATCGGGCTGTTGGATACCGAAAACAACGTCCGTTATTACCTACGCACCAGCCTGGTTAACGGTTTATATAAAGTACTGACTCTTAACGAGAACTACCAAAAAGACAATGCGCTTAAACTATTCGAAATAAGCAAAATATACTACAAGGAAACTAACCAGCCTAAAGAACAACTCCGCTTGGGCATTGTGGAAAATAACGGGTTTGGCTCTCTGAAAGGCACCTTAACTGTCCTTTTTAACAAGTTGGGGTTGAGCTGGAAAACTGACGCAACCAATATAATTATATCAGGGGAAATTATCGGTTCTTTCTCTCCAATTGGCCCGGAACTTGATAATAACACTAAAACTTACATCTGCGAATTCAACTTCGAGGAAATAATCAACCAGACTAAGTTAATTACCAGTTATCAGGAATTCTCTCGGATGCCGGCCATCAGCCGCGACCTGGCTGTTGTCGTATCGGGAAACATATTATGGTCAAATATAGAACAGGTTGTACGCCAGGCAATTACGCCGACACAATCAGAATTGCCCCTGGAATCACTGGACTTCTTTGACCTATACCGCGGGAAACAGATACCTGACGGTAAAAAAAGCATTGCCTTCTCTATGACTTTCCGGCACCCCTCCAAAACCCTGTCCGCCCAAAAAGCCGAAGAGGTAATGAACCTAGTAGCCAGCGCTCTCCAGACTAAATTAAGCGCACAAATCAGGCAGAAATAACCTTATTATTTCGACAACTATATCCATTCCTTGACCATTTTAGAAATATATGCTATCAGTCCGTTATGCATTTAACTAATATCAGCATAAATTTTCTGGACCGCAGGTTGGACAACCCTTTTATTTTAGCATCAGGCCCGGCCACGCGCAATGCCGAAATGATTATGCGCGGGTTTGAAGCAGGCTGGGCTGGCGCGGTTACCAAAACTATCTCGCTACTCCCTACTAAAAACCCCACGCCCAGATTAGTCCTTTACCCCACTCCCGCTGCGGCGGGATGGCGCTCCGCGAACACAAAACACAAGGACAAATGGTCATCTTTCAATATAGAGCTTATCTCCACTGACCCGCCGTACCGTTGGGTCAAATGGATAAAAGAGATAAAGTTAAATCACCCTGATAAACTCCTTATCGCCAGTATCATGGGTTCTACTAAAACCTCTGACTGGCAAAAATTAGCCAAGCAGATGGCTGAAGCCGGAGCCGATATGCTGGAGCTGAATATTTCCTGCCCACACGGTATGCCGGAACGAGCGATGGGCGAATTCATCGGCCAGGACCCGCGCCTGTCCGGGCAAATTACCGCGGCTGTCAAGAAGATCAGCCCTGTTCCGGTAATGGTCAAACTCACACCTAATGTCACGGATATCGGACTAATCAGCCGTGCCTGTGCCGAGGCTGGAGCCGATGCCCTGTCCGGCATTAATACGGTCAAATCCATCGCCGGTGTTGACATAGAAAATCTCCGCCCTATCCCTGATGTGAGCGGCAACTCGGCCATAGGCGGATACGGCGGCGCCGCTATCAAGCCGATTGCCCTGCGTTGCGTGCTGGAAATGGCCCGGTCCGGACGGATACCTGTCTCCGGCGGCGGCGGGATATTCACGTCCGAAGATGCCATAGAGTTCCTGCTCATGGGCGCATCTACGGTCCAGATATGCTCGGCGGTTATGTCTAAAGGATTTAATATAATATCCGGGCTGAAACACGGTCTGAGCAATTACCTGAAGCGCAAAGGATTTGACAATGTCAACCGTATTATCGGCTTGGCTAACCCTTACATCATAAAACATTCCAAGCTTAAATTCAGTCATAAATCTGTAGCCATAAATTACAAAAAATGTATAGTTCATTGCAAATATTGCCTGGTGGCCTGCCGCGATGCGGGTTTTCAGGCGATAACTTTGGAGAACGGGAAACCGTCTATCAGTAAAATCCGCTGCGACGGGTGCGGGTTATGCGTTTACGTTTGCCCGCATGAAGCGATAAGAATAAAATAGAACCCGCTTACTAAACCCCGGCGGAATAGCCGGGATAAGACCCAGTAACGACCTTTTGCCTCTATGAGTCAAAAGTCCTAACTGGCTCTAAAAGGAGCATTTATGGATATTAAAATCAGGAACGGCATGGTGATAACCTCAACCAAGACTTTTAAAGCCGATATCGGCATTGATAAAGGGAAGGTAACCAAAATTTCGCCTCAGATAAAAGAAGAAGCCGTGCAGGAGATAGACGCTTCCGGCAAGTACGTTATTCCGGGCGGTGTTGACGTGCACACCCACTTTGATATGCCCTTCGGCGGAACAGTCACCGCCGATAATTTCTATACCGGCACGGTCGCGGCGGCCTGCGGCGGCACCACCACCGTCATTGATTTTGCGCTCCAGCAGAAAAGCCACTCGCTTAAGGAAGCCGTAGAAATCTGGCACGGCAAAGCTAAAGATAAAGCAGTTATTGATTATTCATTCCATATTGCCATTACTGAGATAAATAACAAAACCATGGACGAACTATCCGAGCTTATGAAAAGCGGCATTACCTCTGTTAAGATGTTTATGGCTTACAAAGACAGTCTCATGGTGGACGATGCCACTATTTATGCAATCATGGCAATTAACAAAAAGCTCGGTTTGCTGACTATGCTCCACTGCGAAAACGGAGCCGTGATTGATTTCCTGCAAAAGGAATTTTTAGCCAACGGCAAGACCCGTCCGATTTACCACGCCCTGAGTCATCCGCCGGAGCTGGAAGACGAAGCGGTCAACCGCGCAATTATCCTGGCACGTATGGCCGAGGCGCCGATTTATATCGTCCACCTCTCGTCTATCGGCGCACTGGAAGAAGTCAAACTGGCCCGTCTGAATAAACAACCGGTCTTCGCCGAGACCTGTCCTCATTATTTATCTCTTACTTTTGATAAATATAAAACCAAGGACTTTGAAAGCGCTAAGTTCGTGATGTCACCGCCTCTCAGGCCGAAGAACCATATCCCGGCACTCTGGAAAGGCATCGAAGGCGGACATATCCAGGCCGTCTCGTCAGACCACTGTTCTTTTAACTTCGGTTACCAAAAAGAGCTCGGGAGTGAGGATTTTACCAAGATACCCAACGGCGTCCCCGGTGTGGAAACAAGACTGTCCATACTCTATAACGAAGGAGTAGTAGCCAAAAGAATCAGCCTTAATAAAATGGTAGACATCTTTGCCACAGCGCCGGCCAGGATATTCGGCCTGTATCCGGAAAAAGGAGATATCATCATGAACTGTGATGCGGACATCGTTATCTTCGATCCGAACCGCCGGTTCAGCCGCAAAGCCCATAAGCTTCACCATAATGTTGATTACACCCCGTTCGAAGGTTATCGCGGTCAGGGCGCAGTAAGCAACGTGATTTTCAAAGGCAAAATAATCGTAAAGGATAAAAGTTTCATAGGCAATAAAGGCGACGGCGTATTCGTGCCCCGCGGTAAATTTAATTTATAACAGCAAATATGTTTACAGGCATCGTCGAGTGCTCCGGTAAAATTGAGCAGGTAAAATACACCGGCAAGATGCTCAAGCTGGCAATAGACGCCGGCGCCGTTGCCAAATCATCCAAAGAAGGCGACAGCATCGCCGTTAACGGCGTATGCCTGACCATCGCTAAAAAGAAAGGCCCTCGACTTTATTTTGATGCCGTGCCTGAAACACTCCAGCGCAGTAATCTGGGCGCGCTTAAGAACGGAGCTGATGTAAATCTTGAACAGGCTATCCAGGCCGGCCAGCCGTTTGGCGGGCACTTTGTCCAGGGACACGTTGACGCCGTCGGTAAACTTATCAGCAAAATAAAAAAAGGCGATTCATACCTGATGGCATTCTCCGTTCCCCGGAACCTTAATAAGTATCTGATAGAAAAAGGATCCATCACCATTGACGGCGTCAGCCTGACCGTAACCGCAGTTAGGCCAGATAGTTTTTCCGTAGCCGTGATTCCCTACACCCTTAAGCATACGACTCTCGGTAAAAAAGCTGTTGGCGACACCGTTAACCTCGAGATGGATATGCTGGGGAAATGGGTAAGCCAATTCATCCAGACACGCCAAAAAGATACTTATAGTAATGAAGGGTTTTGAGTATCAGTTCAAGCGTAACGTGTTACTGCTGGTATGAAAATATATTTATAGGCTACTTGGATAAGCCGATAAGTGTCACAAAACTCCTGATATCCTCGTCAAGATACTCGAAGCACAGTCCGCCCATAAATTCGGTATCCTTATTAAACAGCCGGTTACTGCCGGCAAATACTTTGATATGCCTGCCTAAATTTACCGTCGCATAAGCCCTGATCATAGCGGCATTAACATTTTCATCTATATTTCCCCTGCTAACGCTGTTATAAGCATCCCTGCCTTCAACAGTGAACATAACCCGCGATAGCAACGAATTAGTTATCGGTAATTCCCAGTCCAGACCGCCTCCAAACTTACCTTCAAACAATCCAACCCTGGTTGTGAACCGGTTATCAAAAAACTTATAGGCGGTCAGCAGGTCGACCTTGATAAAGGTCTGATTGTGGTTATTCAGCTTATCCTCAAAATCCACTATACCATCCTTATCAAATGACATGAAAGAACCTCCTAACAGGAAATACCGTCCCTCATGCGGTTCAATACGGATATATAACTTAGACAGGGTTTCTTTTGAATCCATATAATATTTTGTTTCCACTCCGGCAAATACCTTGGTTCTGGCCGCCGGACCCAGAAGTTTGTTAACCGAATCTCCGGCCTCGGTGAGTTGCTGGGACAGTTTTTCATCATAGATGGCCTTGCCGATGGGGCCCTTGCCCTCTTCTATATGCTTGAGCGTCCGGTTAAGCGAATCCGCCGATTCTTTGAAACTCTTAATTATCTCATCAACCTCATTATAGAGTTTTTCTTCTTTCAATAGCTTGCCAACCGTGCCTTTGCCATCCTCGGCGTTCTTAAGCAGATTTTTCATGGAATCAGTGGAATCCTTCAGGTTAATATAAAGCCCATCATCATTAATGAACTTGCCTAATGTTCCTTTGCCGGCCGAGGCATCCTTGATTATCTTGATAGCGCCATTCAATAACTCTTTAACTTCGTTCTGATTCTTTTCAATAAAATCAGAAATGGCGCTCATCCCCGGTTTGATTACTATGCCAACAAGCGGCTCTTTAAGATTCACTTCTGGATTACCGGGTGTGCCCGGATCAATATTTATATAATAACCGCCCAGCATACTGGATTCAGCTACACCGATTTTACAGTCATTCCATATTGTAATCGGGTATTCCAATCTAAGAACCACTCTAACCCTGGTATCCGCCATGTATTTAATACGGTCCACCTGTCCCATGGCTACGCCGGAAACCCGGACATTGTCACCCTTTTTCAGTCCCAGCACATTATCAAAGATAACCTTGACATACTGGCGATTGGAAAAAATCTCCCATTTAGCCATCATAATGGTCATAAACGCCAGAAATATCAAAGCTACTGAAAAAATGATGCCTATCTGGACTTCTTTATTAATATTACGTTGCATATACGTTTAGATTAACAAATCGGGTTTTAAGGTCAAGAAAGTTTAATGATTCATTAAACCATCGGCCCATCGGCTTCGCCTTCGACAAACTGCTTGATAAACGGGTCTTCATAATTATGGAAATCATCCGGCGTGCCCTCGCGGATAATCTTGCCCTGGTATAGCAAAGCTATGTGATCGGCAACCATAAAGGTGCTTTTCATATCGTGCGTCACCACGATGGAAGTAACATTAAGCTTTTCCCGCATCTCGATAATCAGGCGGTTAATCACGTTGGACATAATCGGGTCCAGCCCGGTGGTCGGTTCATCGTAAAGAATAATCTTAGGTTTGTGGACGATCGACCTGGCCAATGACACACGTTTTCTCATACCGCCGCTTAGGTCGGCCGGCATAGCTTCTTCCAGATGGTTTAAACCCAGAAGCCCGAGCACCTCGGCTACGCGTTTTTTTATATCGTATTCGGGCAATTCGTTGTGTTCGCGCAAAGGCAACCCGACATTATCGCCGACATTGAGTGAATTAAGTAGTGCCCCGCTCTGGAAGAGGAACCCGAACTTTTTCCTGACCGGGCTTAGCTGCTCTTCGGAAAAACCAGTGATGTCATCGCCGTCCACCGTTACCCGGCCGCTGTCCGGCTGAAGAAGCCCGACCATATGCTTAAGTGTAACGCTCTTGCCGCATCCGCTCCGGCCGATGATAGCGCAAGTCTCACCCTCCTTGATTTTAAGATTCAGCCCGGTGAGCACTTCTTTGCTGCCAAGAGTTTTGTGGACATTGATGAATTCAATCATTTGTTATTCAATATACAGATTCTCCCTGTGCCATTCATACTATATACTGTATACTTAAAGCCCTACGTCCCCTCCGACCAGCTGGATAGATACTTAACCTGTTCCGGCGTGAGTTTATCTATCTTAACACCCAGGGTGGCCAGTTTCAGGCTGGCAATCCAGTTCTCAATGCTTTCGGGTATCTCGTAAACCTTGGGCGTAAATTCCAAAGCGTGCTTGACCACGTATTCTGACATCAATGACTGTGTGGCAAAGCTCATATCCATAACCGTGGCCGGGTGGCCTTCGGCGCAGGCCAGGTTAACCAGCCGGCCCTGCCCGAGCACGAATATGTTTTTGCCGCTCCGAAGTATGTATTGCTCCACGTTAGGACGAATGTCTTTCTTAATCTGGCGCGACATCTTGGCCAGTTCAACCAGGTTGAGTTCCACGTTGAAGTGGCCGGAGTTGCAAACCACTGCGCCGTCTTTCATAATCTTGAAATGTTCGCCCCGGATAACGTTGACGTCGCCGGTCAGGGTGCAGAATATGTCACCGATTCGGGCGGCTTGTTTCATAGGCATAATCTCGAACCCATCCATATTGGCTTCTAACGCCCTTAACGGGTTAACCTCGGTGATAATCACCCGGGCGCCCAGTCCCCTGGCCCGCATGGCGAATCCGCGGCCGCACCAGCCGTAACCACCCGCGACTATCACCTTGCCGGCAAA
>JAZDFB010000135.1:0-8685 GCA_043808305.1 Planctomycetota bacterium
CCCCGGTAATCAGGACCGTGCCGTCGCACTGCGCCGCCTGTTTTATCTGGTCAAACACAGACTCTAACTGCGGTGTGTCGTAAATAAACGTAATATCATCTATCTTGCACTGCATAATTACTTATCCTCGCGGCCCAAAAACTTCTTAACCTCCAGAAGAGAGCGGTGCATCTTGAGCCGGGTAACTTTCATCAACCGCTCAATCACGTCCTCGCCGTAAAGCCGGTGTCCGGCCGGCGTGCGCTCGACCTCGCTGATCAAGCCCATCATGGTATAGTTATGGACCGTCTGGCGGGACATCCGGATGCCCTGTTTGGACAGATGGTGGGTGATTTCCTCCACCCGATAAAGCTTCGGTAATATAGCTCTCATTGATTTTCCTTTTCCGGTTTTAGCCTTGGGTTTCATTATTAGATATTACTCCCCCGGCCGACTGTACTTTACGTTACGTAAATTACGAGTGATAATATACGCTTGGTAAAAGTATCTGTCAAGAAAAATGCGTATTTTTATTAATTATTTCCGGATGGAAAACCGTCCGTCGGATGGCCCGGGCCGGGATGGGATAACCGCCTTATCTTGCAGGTACTTTGCGGGTTATTTCGCGATAGCGCCCGTATTTTCCGTTTTGCATATTCTGCAGGAATTTTACCAGATAAATTATTTCTTCATGCTGGCCGTATTTTTCCTGAAGGTACTTTAACGACTGCTGGACCGGCTTCTTGGAGTGCCAGATAAGCCGGAAAGCTTTTTCGATGGCTTCGATTTTCTCCTGTGAAAATCCGCGCCGTTCCAGGCCGATGGAATTAGGCGCCCGGACCTTGGCCGGATGGCCTTCGGCAATCATGAACGGCGGCACGTCCTGGATGACCCGGGCGATGCCGCCGACAAACGAATGCCTGCCGATGGTCACAAAATGGTGCACGCCGGCCAGCCCGCCCAGCACGGCGTAGTCCTCCACCCGGACGTGCCCGCCCAGCTGGACCCCGTTGGATAGAATCGTGTGGCTGCCGATAATGCTGTCGTGCCCGACGTGGGAATAAGCCATAAGCAGATTATCGTTGCCCAGGATGGTTTCTTCCTTATCTTTCATGGTGCCGCAGTGGACGGTCACAAATTCGCGGAAGGTATTATTATCGCCGATAGTCAGACGGGTCGGCTCACCCCGGTAAGTCAGGTCCTGCGGCGCGGTGCCGATGGCCGCATAGGGAAAAACTACATTGTCCTTGCCCATCACCGTATGTCCTGTGACGGTAGAATGATGGCTGACCTTGGTGCCCGAACCGATAACCACATTCTCGTCAATGATGCTGTACGGCCCGACTTCCACGTCGCTGTCAAGCTGCGCTTTGGGATGAACTATTGCGGTTGAATGTATTTTTGACATCACTCTTTGTCCACGAGCATAAACTTAAACTGCGATTCGCAAGCCACCTCGCCGTCAACCAGTATCCTGCCCATGGCCTGGATAATCCGGCCCTTGTCGCGGGTGGTTTCCACCTCAATCCGCAACTGGTCGCCCGGTATGACCGGCCGGCGGAACTTGGCCTCGTCAATGGAAAGAATAACGGCCAGCTTGCTCTCGTTGCCGGCCCGGCTTATCAGCATTGCGCCCGTAAGCTGGGCCATCGCCTCCACCTGCAGAACCCCGGGCATCAGCGGCCGGCCCGGGAAGTGTCCGTTAAAGAACTCCTCATTAATAGTCACGTTCTTAATGCCGACCGCCCTGTTGTATCCTTCCATCTCTATGACCCGGTCTATTAATAGGAACGGGTAACGGTGCGGCAGGATGTTTTGAAGTTCCCGCGCCTCCAGCCAGACCTTTTGCTTGGGCTGGGCCGGCGCCGAGGCGGACAGCGATTCCTTTATCTTGCGCACGAACTTGATATTCTGCTCGTGGCCGCTCTTGATGGCAATAATCTTCGCCTCCAGCGGCGCGCCCAAGAGCGCCAGGTCGCCGATTAAGTCCAGTATCTTGTGGCGCACGAACTCATCCGGGAAACGGAGCTTGTTCTGGACCACCTTGTCCTTATCGACCACCAGGATATTATTATAATTCGCGCCCTTGCCCAGTCCCTGTGCCTGGAAATGCTCCACTTCCGAAGCCAGGCAGAAAGTCCGGGCCGCAGCGATTTCGTTTCTATAGGCCGATTCATCCAGGATGACCGTTTTATGCTGGGTGCCGATTAAAGGCGAATCATATTGCAGGGTATAATCTATGGTCAAACCGTCCGCTGGCAACGCAATCAGCGAGATATCGCCCTCAGAGTAAGTAACCGGGAATTTAAGCTTAACGGTTTTTTTAAGGAGTTCCTGCTCTTTTATGCCCACCGAGGAAATCAGGTCAACGAAGTCCTTGGCGCTGCCGTCCGTATGCGGCACCTCTCCCCCGTTGATGACGATTTCCAGGTTATCAATGCCCAGGCCGTATATGGCGGAAAGGAGATGTTCGGTGGTTTCCACGCCGGCACCGTTCTGGGCCAGGGTGGTGCGCCGGTAGTTGGTAGTAACCACATCCGCGGAAACCGGAATGCGCTTATCGCCGTCATCACTGCGGATAAAGGAAATCCCGGTGTTTACCCCGGCCGGACGCAGAATGATTTTGACCTTTACCCCGCTGAACAGGGCCAAGCCCTCGTATGAAACCTCGTTGGCAATAGTTTTCTGTTGCATAATTCAGTATTCTAATTCAGCCACGGAGACGCAGAGTTCACGGAGATCTAATTAAAAAACTCTGTGTTCTCAGTGTCTCTGTGGCACAGAACTTAGGCAAACTATATCGGGATATAAAATAAAGTCAAGAATTTAGTGCCAGTAGGAGTGAAACGACGTACTGACACTTATCCCGGCACAAAGTGTTGGGGTTAATCGTTGACCGGCAAATAGGATAACCGAACGTAGTGTAAATGCCCCATTATTATATGGATTCTGTATTGTTTTACCGGGTTAATTTAACATTTCCGTCCATAATTCCTCAAATTGGCCGATACCGATAAAGCCCTGCGCCGTAATGAGCATATTTTTATGGTGGCCCGGCGAATGATACCACCCGCTGAAAGCGCCATGGCCGGTGCTGTTGGTGGCGATATTTTCAGCCTTGGCGCTGCCCCCCTCTGCGCCGGCCCGCATCTCAAAGGTCTCCTGCCCTTTTACCAGCGATGTATGGCTGAAAAACTTCAGTTCTTTCATATTCTTGGAATGCTTGCGCGCCGCCTTGTTCAGTCTCAGGTCTATTTTCAGGGCCTGTTTCCCCATCATCAGGCGGTATTCATTAGTCAAAACCACAACTTCATATTCATCGACAGAGAGCTGATCTGTGTATTGCTCGTTGAATTTCAAGGCGTCTTTGGCGTCTTTGGATAATAAAACGTCTTTTGACAGTTCTTTCTCCACATCCTCGACGACTTTTTTTATCAAAGAGTCAGCCGTCTCCGGCGGCGCCTGGTCGGTATACCCTTCGGAATCGGCCTGGGCCGGTTTCCCGGACATATCAACGATGAGCTTGGTTATGGCGGTTATTTTGTCGGTCACGGCGGCAAGTTGTTTGTCATTGTTCACGGCCGGCAGGTTGCCGTAATATAAGGCGCGGACCTCGCCGACCAGGGCGTCCACCTGCGGTTGCTGGATTTTTTTATAGGTGGCGATAAGAGTACAGGCCTCGGTGCGTTTTTTAGTAAGCTTTTGCTTGTGCTCCGGGTCTGAAACAACGGCTGTGATTTTCTTCTTCCGGACGACCCGGTACTCGCTCAAATAAGTATCGCGCGTGTCGGCAAGCGCGTTCAAAACCCTTTTGGACGATAATTTCTTGAGCTTTTGGTCGGAGACTGTCTTGATAAACGCCTGGTATTCCCGGCAGGCAGTATTTATGTCTTCAATGGTTTTGGCTTGATAAATCGCCGAGACGATTTTATTCAGGTTTTCTTCATCAGGAGAGGCGTTACCGTAAGCCGATAGCGCTGCCGATAAAACTACCCACCCGATGATCAGCCCGAATAATACGTATCTATGGTCTGCCAGCATATGCTATTCCCTTTTATCCGATTATGCTATTCTATTACCCTTGGTCAGGTCGGGCAAAGAAATCTGTGCAATGAATCGCGCATTGTAAATTACAGATGACAAAGCCTCGCGGTGCAACCAGAGTTAGAGTTACTGCTTTCCTTTAGGGACTGGCTCTTATATCCCGACTATTCCGTCGGAAGAGCTATTACTCCATATACCCCCGAAGCCAAATGTTTGTACTCGTAAACTGTCCGCCTTTATTAATAATCACACGTATCTGTCTGGCCGAATCCGTTGCCGCCATACATTCCTTATATATGTTGTTATTAAGGTTCGCGATGTTTTGCCATATAAAGTGCACCGCGCTCTGTCCCCATTCAGCCCCGCCGCGCCGGCCGTAGACGGTCAGAATCTGCTCCAGCCCGGACGGCACGCTCATAGCGTTGAACTGGATTTCCAGAATCACCGCCTGCGCCGTTACGGGTATCCAAGCCGAGAGGTCAACTATCTGGTCGATGTTTCCGGCCGACTGCTCGGTAAACGCCATCGGCGCGGATTGTAATAAGGTCATCTGCATCCCGCCCCCTCCGGCCGGAGTGATGTATTTGAACCGGCTGGTCGCAGTTTCGTAGGAAAGGACTTGACCATCCGCCGGCGCATTGACCGCATCAACCTTGGGAGCAGTTACCGCATTGTCCGTAATCTCATCCGTGGCTATCTGTGGCGATAGCGGCCTGGCGGCTGGTGTGAATGACAACTTGATTGGTGTCACCGCGCCATCCGCTATCTTATCGGTTATCACCTCGCCGTTAATAATCTTCTCGCGGTTGATGCTGTTGGCGGCTATCTGCGTATAGCCGACATCGTAGTCCTTGATTTTAGCGCCGGTCACGGCCTGGTTGGCGATTTCGGCGGTGGCGATGGGCGGTGTTAACGGCCTGCTGGCCGGTGTGAACGACATCTTTATAGGTGTAATGGAGCCATCGGCAATCTCAGCGGTAGCAACCGGGGGAGTAATCGGTCTTGCCACCGAGGGCGGCATAAAAGACAATTTCGCCTGGGTGATTGAACCGTTGGCGATTTTATCGTTGGTTACCACACCCGGCGCTAGCTGGCTGACGCCTACCGCGCCTGGGCCGATTTTCGGCATAGTCACACTGGCATCGCGCAGTTTATCGCTGGTAATCTGTGACGCCCCGATTTTATCGTTGGTCACGGCGCCGGGCGCGAGTTTCGGAGCCGTAACGGCGGCGTCTTTCAGCTTGGATGCGGTTATCTGCAACTCCCCGATTTTGGTAGTAGTCACGGCGTTATCCTGCAATTTGGCCGGAGTAACAGCTCCGTCCTGAAGCCGGTCAGTTGTTACCGCGGCCCGCGCCAGCTTCTGGGTGGTGACACTGCCATCCTGCAACTTGGGGCCGGTCACCTGCATATCGCCGATTTTTGCCGTTGCGACGGCACCGGCGGAAATCTTCTCAGCGGTTACGGCGTTTTGCGCTATGCGTCCGGCGTCAACTGCGCCAACCGCGATTTTTGGCGCCGTTACCGCGCCGTTATCAATATTCTCGGTCTTTACTTCGCTTGGTTTTAGTGCCATATACACCTCCCGTTACCACGAAAACACGAAAGTCCGAAAACACAAAATTGTGCAGTTTATCCCGCCTCTGGCGGGATGATTTCCTTATTTCGTGCCTTCGTGGTGAATCTTTCTTTGCTAAACTGTACTGCCTAACCCCGATGTCGTCCGCCTATGGCTGGCTCATCGGGATAAGTGCCAGTACGTCGCTTTGCTCCTACTGGCACTAATATCCTGTCTTTCTAGTAACCGTGACTTGAATCGGTTCTGAAAACTGACCGACCTGGTCGTCGCCGATGCGGTAAACGGCTTTATAATCCCAAACAGCCGAGGTCACTCCGGCCGGCACCGGGAAGGTATCCAGATAATCCGGCTGTGAATCGTTGGCCAAGTAGACAAATCCCAGTCCGTCCTTGCGGTCAACGTAGATGTCAATGGAGTCAGCCGGGCCCTTGGACCAAATAATCAACGGGCGTCCGGCGTCCAGACGGCTCTTCAAAATCGGCTTCAGATTGGAAATGTCGATTGTCTGCTCGTCGCCGATAATGCCCAGGTCTTCACCGATGGCCGAGTTATAAGCCGGATGGTTCTTTATGCGATTGGCCATCTTACGAATGCGGTCAAAAATGCCCGCGTTGACCAGGGTAGGAGCCACAGGCAGGGTCGGGGCAACGGGCAATGCGCCTATAAGCACTCCGGGCGAACCGCCCCGAAGTATATCCTTATACTTGGAAATATCCTGCTTGAAGGTCTTATACGCCTCCTGCATATCCATCAGATAATTGAACATGGCCGCATCGTCGGTCACCGAGGTGACCTCAGCCGGGGATAGGCCCAGCGTAGCGGCATATCCGCCGATTTTAGCGGCTAAATTATCCAGAAAATCGGCCTTGCCCTGGTCGGTTAAGGGAAGATAAAAAGCTTTCATAACCAAATCCTTTCTTTTTAAGGTTGCTAATCTATTTATCAAGCCTGATAAGTCATCCAACAAACCTAATAAGTCATATATCAAGCCTAATAAGCCATTCATCAAACCTGATAAGCCATCCGTCAAGCCTGATAAGCCATCCGTCAAGCCTGATAAGTCATCCATCAGACCTGATAAGCCATTTATCAAGCCTGATAAGTTATCCATTAGGCCTAATAAGTCATCCGTCAGGGGCTCAAATCACCTCCTTTCTCGCCTCGCCCCCAGTGGGGTAAACTCCGCAATCCGAATTCCGCATTTAGAAGTCCCCTGCTCCCCTGATACCCCGATACCCTATTCTGGGTTGCTCCCTCTATTCTGGTTATATTTTCTTCTATACTTATTCTGAGTTCGGCCAGGTCGGTACGATATTTACGGAATGAATTTATGAGCATCACGGAGAGCGAAATAATGCACACGACTGCCGCATCGGATGTCACATAAAGGATTGGATGCATAATATTATTACACGCAGCCGTCAGGCTTGGGCAGTCCGGCCCACTTGCAGGCGCCCTTAGCCGGGCCGGCCGGGAATATTTCATATATCTTCTTTAACGGCAAACTGGTGGTCTTGCAGATATTTCGGACCGTCGGGGCCAAATCGTGTTCCAGATAATAGGTCCGGATGTATCGGATAACCGCCCAATGCTCATCGGTTAGCTTTTCAATACCCTCGAGCTTGGCAAAGTTTTCCGCAATCATTTCGTCCCAGAGTTTGGGATCAGTCATGAAACTTTCATGGTCAACTTCAATTTCTTTGCCACTGGGTAATTTAATCAGCATAATTGATTCCCCTAATCCCGGGTATTTTAACCCGAATAATTCATTCGGAATCCGACATATTAACCACCAAGTCACATATTAAACGGTTTATGATATTAAATATCATACCATTAAGTCATTATTCTATTGTCTGAAATACTCTATTCCCCATCTCGCAAATATCCAAGGCAGTTTGAAATTTAGTATTTTGAGTTATATCTTCTTCAATACTTATTAAAATTCTAACAGGTTTTTATATAAACCTTATACCAATGTCTATATACGATGAGATATCGCCTTTTGACCCGGCGGCGTTTTTAACCAGGGTTTTGAGCCTGGCGCCGTTTTCCGCATCTATATCGCCAAATTCGATGCCTACGCTATGAGTAGCGAGACCGGATATTTCCTTTACCCGTATTACTTGCCCCTGAACATGTATAAGCTCATCCTTTATAACCGGGGCGCTAATAGTTAATGATACTTTCTGGCCTTCCTTTAATTCCTCATGCCTGACGAAATGTATTCCACTTTCGGAAATATCCATGACCATATGTTTTCGGGAAAGTTTACTGAAAAGACCCAGAATACGGCTTTCCCGGAATTGGACAATGCAACCATCAATACTATAACGCTTAAATCTCCTACGCTCTTTAATACTATTATTTATCATTATTACCCCTTTTCACTGTCCAATCTGAACAGGCGTTTCCCGCCACGCTGTCCCGTCGCCTAATTGGCCATTGGCGTTACATCCCCAGGCCCAGATAGAGCCGTCGGCCTTTATAGCAACGGTGTGAGAGTCACCACAGGCAATGATAGACCAACCGGTTATGCTGATAAGTTTCGGGGTTATGCTCCAATTAGTTGTCCCATCGCCTAATTGACCATAATTATTATCTCCCCAGGCCCAGAGCGAGCTATCATCGGCCTTGATGCCAATAGTGTAATAGGTACCACAGGCAATAACAGCCCCGGCCCAGCCCGTATCGCTGATAAGTTTCGGTGTTGTGCTCTGATTAGTTGTCCCGTCGCCTAATTGGCCATTGTCGTTATATCCCCAGGCCCAGAGCGAGCCATCGGCCTTGCAGGCAACGGTGTGAGCATACCCACAGGCAATGACAGCCCCGGCCCAGCCCGTACTGATAAATTTTGGAGACGTTCTCTTAGTAGTTGTCCCGTCGCCTAATTGACCAAAAATATTAAATCCCCAGGCCCAGAGCGAACCATCGCTCTTTATGGCAACGGTATGAGAACCACCACAGGCAATGACAGCTCCGGCCCAGCCCGTATCGCTGATAAGTTTCGGTGTTGTGCTCTGATTAGTTGTCCCGTCGCCTAATTGGCCATTGTCGTTATATCCCCAGGCCCAGAGCGAGCC
>JAZDFB010000136.1:0-79885 GCA_043808305.1 Planctomycetota bacterium
GCCCCCCCCCCCCCCCCCCCCGGCGCCCCCCCCCCCCCCCCCCCGCGGCCCAACCCGCGCGGGAAAAGTCCAGTATTTGTGAGGGATTTCGGACATCAAGGTGTTCATTTATGAGGTTTTTAGGGGTGTTAAAAATAGGCCAAAAATGCCATATATGCTCACCTTCAGAGGCTTCGGCCCTTCCCGAAACCAGTCCGATTTAGCCACTTAATAAACCCCTCTAAACCAACCTTTTGGTAGCGGTAAGTCCACCGGCGAATCGTGGAATAGGATTTGTCTAAGTAGAGAGCAATATTCGCAAAGGTCTTCTTTTCATTAGAAAGATACAGCACCTGTAAGGGTTTTCGTTTCCTCCACTGGCGGGCGTAGGTTAATCGTTGTAGCTCCTGCTTTATAGTCTCTTTTTCCTCTGGAGTGAGCGTAATATAAGCGTGTGGATAGGACATATTCTATTAAAGCACTAAATCCGAAATCCGAATTTCTAAATTATGCCTAAGGCGCTCGCCCGAAGGCGAGGCTTCAAGTGCCACCTAATGTATCATCCCGCCCATTTGGAGTATTGGGAGCAGTATACTTATAACCATAAATCCAACAATCATGGCCAGTGCAACAATCAAAATTGGTTCTAAAAGCGATAATGCTATCTTAGTTGCTTCGGCAATCTCCCTTTCGTAGAAAACGGCTACTTCTTTGAGTACTTCATCCAAATGGCCGCTTTCTTCGCCAACCGCTATCATATTAGTCATAAACGGGAAGAAAAGTTGGCTGTTTCTCATGCTATTGGCCAGCGACTGTCCGGCCCTGAGTTCATTAGTCATCTTTCTTAAAGCTTCTTTTATCGGTTCGCTGCCCAGGGTCGATATAACAATATCCATAGCCGAAAGTATTGGGATACCATTATTTAGAAGCAATCCGGTGGTTCGGGCAAAATTGGCTGATTCAGATTTTTTAACAAATGTATTTATAAAAGGAATTCTCAGCTTTATTTTATCCACTATTTTCTTATCTACCATTATTACCCCGCGCAGTATTAGCAGGAATACAAATATCGCCGCGAATATCCAGTACCAGTAATGATTAAAGGCATAACTCACACCCAGAAGAAGCTGGGTATTCCAGGGCATTTCTGTTTTACTATTATCGAATACATGCTGCATTTTAGGAATGATTACAGTCATCATAAAAACTATGGTGCTAAGCCCAAAAACTACGACAAAAATCGGGTATGCCAGGGCCGTGCGAATGCGGGATTTTATTTCTTCCGTCTGCTCGCGGTAATCGGCCAGACGGACTAACATCTCCGGCAAAGCGCCGCTGTCCTCGCCTGATTTGATAATTGCAGTATAAAAAGCCGGGAAGATGCCAGGATAACGGCTCATCGATGCTGACAGCATCTGTCCCTGCTTAGCCTGAATGCTCAGATCCAGAATAATATTCCTGAGATGCTGGTTTTCCGTCTGGTCGGTAATAATATGAAGCGCCCGCAAAAGCGGCACACCTGCCCTGAGCAAAGAACTGAGCTGGCGGGTCATGGTATTAATGTCCCTAGTTTTTATACGGCTGAACCATCCTCCCGTGCTGACATTTTTGTCCTTAACAGCACCCTCCAACTTAACACTCAGCGGAAATAAGCCTTCATGAGTGAGTTTATTGATGACATCTTCCCTATTTTCTGCATCAATGGTATCTGTTATTATTTCGGATGGCCCTTTTTTAGCGCGGTATGTAAACAGCGGCATAGCTATAAAATACTATCGTGTCGACTCGGTTAATTCCATAAGTTTTGTTTTGGCCGAGCTTTCGATATCGAGATAATAGGAACCAATATTATATTTTGACTGGCTACCGGGCTTAGCGGCTTCTTTCGACTCTTCTATCCGAACAACCCTGACCAAGCACTCAATCATCGGAAGGTTAGGCGGGTAGATTTTCAGTTTGACTATTGAACCGGGCAGTATTGCTTCGGAAGCTATCCATTGTATTCCGGTCGGACTGATATCCTGTGCAACTGTTTTGATGTATTTTGGGAATGATTCTTCTTCGGCGGTTAACGATGTTTTATGCAGGGCAAATTCCATCGGAACTCGTGCCGAAAGACGGTTGTATAATCTGGCTCCTTTGGATATTTCGGACAAAGGCATTTCAAGAGCTTCTGCCTTGTTTGAATCTAAACTTGCGGCCACAATAATTTCCGGAGGGTCCGCCGGGGTTACCCTGAGCACTTCTTCAACAGTAGTTATGCCGGCCCTGACCTTTTCCCATCCGGCCATACGCAGTGTTTTCATCTTGCTTCTTATAGCTGTTTTTTTAATCTCGTCTGACGAAGATTTAGCCAGAACCAACTTACGGACTTGTTCATCAATAAGCATTATCTCATAAATCGCCGTCCGCCCCTGGTAACCCGTAAAATTGCATTCTTCACAACCTTTGCCGCGGTATGGGGTGATATTATCCATTCCCAGTTCTTTCTTCATTTGATTTATCATCTCCCTGGATGCCAAATTATCGTCTTCCTTGCACTCGGGACATATCACGCGAACCAACCGCTGGGCAATAAAGGCTTCAACCGAAGATGCTATCAGGTACGGCTCTACACCCATATCAATAAGCCTGGTCACGCCCCCGGCCGCATCATTGGTATGAATAGTAGAAAATATCAGGTGTCCGGTTAACGCTATGCGTATTGTTATTTCGGCTGTTTCGAAATCCCTGACTTCTCCGACCATCATAACATCCGGGTCGTGACGAAGCATGCTCCGGAGCGCACGGGCAAAGGTTAGGTCTATCTCGGGCATTACCTGAATCTGAGTAATGCCTTCCATCTCGTATTCAATCGGATCTTCAATTGTTAATATCTTTGTTTCGGGAGTATTCAGCTTGTGCAAACTCGCATAGAGAGTGGTCGTTTTTCCGCTTCCGGTCGGACCGGTTACAAAAATAATGCCGTGCGGCTTATCAAGAAGTACCTGGAGGATGCTCAATTCTTCTGGTGTTAATCCAAGGTCGCTCAGGTTATAAAGCATTTTGGTCGGAAGCAGCCTGATAACCGCGCTTTCGCCGTATGGAGTCGGTATAATCGAAATGCGCATGTCCAGGGTTTCTTTTTCGGTCTTAACCACGGCCCGGCCATCCTGAGGCAAGCGCCGCTCGACAATATTCAGGTTTGACATTATCTTTATGCGCGAAAGTATCGAAAGGTAAAAACTCTTAATCGCCGTTGGCACATTGATGTTATAAAGTATGCCGTCAATCCGGTAACGCAGTCTGATTTTACCGCGGTACGGCTCCAGGTGGATATCCGTGGCCCGACTGCGGTGTGCCTCAAGCAATATCTGGTTGACCAGTTTCATTATGGATGCATCCTCTGCCAGCTTTTCTATATCTTCCACCTTTTCAAGAGACATATCGGTGGGGATCATCATTTCATCCTTGCCGGCAGTGGACATGATCTTTTCCATTGTATCGGCCGCCAGGCCGTAATATTTCTTCATCGCACCCATCAACTCGTCCGAAACCGTCAGCATAATCTCTATCTCATAACCAAGCTGAAGCCTTAACTCATCAAGCGTCATGATGCTAAGCGGCGAAGCAACTGCTATAGAAAGGTAATTAAGACCGTCCGGTTTCAATGTCAACTTGACCGGCATAAATTTATAATGAGCCACGAATCTTACCGGTATTTTCTGGATAAGAGCTTTATCAACGGTTAAATCGCGCAGTTTGACAAGCGGCAGGCGCAGTTCTTTGGATAGAACATCCAACATCTTGTCTTCTTTAGCTAATTTCAATTTGGCCAGACATTGTACCAAGGGTACGCTGTTTTTTTCGTGCTCGTTCATAGCTTTATCCAAAGCCGCTTTGTTTATAATGCCGGCTGAAACGAGCTTTTCGCCTATGGATATCTCACTTTTCGCAACCATAAATGTCCTTCCCCGACGGAATCCCGCATAAGTGCGGGATTTCGCTGCGGCTCAATAGTCGTGATAAGGGACAGTAACTCATTTTGTTCGAACTGTCCCTAATAACTCGTGGAATTTATCCCGCCTTTGGCGGGACTCTAACCGGCACTAATCAGAAAATACGACGGCTTATATACTAAATCGGCTGTAAACTGTCAATAACTTTATATGATTTAGTTGATTTAAGGGTATTTAGTTATATTATTACTTTTATGCAGGAAATAGACCTTTTCTTGACTTATTTATCCGTTGATTGCGGTTTGAGCTCAAATACTCTGGATGCATACAAACGTGATCTCGGCACATTCATTCGGTCACTTAAGGATAAAACTGCATCAGCATCATATGTTACCGGCCAAGACATTTACAATTTCATACAATCAAGGCGTAAATCGGGATTGTCCTCGAATACCATTGCACGCAATATCGTCGCCATCAAGATGTTCTTTCGTTTCCTGGTTTCCCAGGGTTACCTGAAAAAAGATGCTACAGAATTGATTGATACGCCAAGGGTTTGGAAACGCCTGCCGGATGTCGTTTCATATTCAGATATAGAAAAACTCCTATCCGCGCCGGACCAAACCAAACCTCATGGCATCAGGGATAAAGCCATAATGGAAGTTCTTTACGCCACCGGCGCACGTGTATCCGAAGTCGTCAACCTTAAAATTTCCGATATAAACTTCGACAGCAGCTACTGCAAGTGTTTTGGCAAAGGCAACAAACAAAGAATTGTTTTACTCGGTGGAGAAGCAATAAAGGCGCTTGGCAATTACCTTACTAAAATTCGATCCAAATGGGTAAAAGCTAAGTCTCCAGAAAATGTGTTTCTTAACCAACAGGGCCAGAAATTAAGCCGGCAAAGCATATGGAAATTGATTGCCCGCTACGGATTGCTGGCCGGAATCAGAATAAAATTACACCCCCACTTACTCAGGCATTCTTTCGCAACGCATCTTTTGGAACGCGGCGCCAATATCAGATATGTCCAGGAGATGCTCGGACACAGCAATATTGCCACTACCCAGATTTACACCCATATTGATAAGGAACGTCTTAAATCCATCCACAGGCAATTTCATCCGCGCGCCTGAACTGACATTTTAGTCCGGCTATATCAGGCAATAATTAAATAGCTTTAATGCGGATCCGCCTATCCGCTTTATTCTTGACACCGGCATAATTTATGATAAAAGGGACTGCTTATGTCTAAAGTAAATTTCATATTTTGTCTGCATGACCACCAGCCGGTGGGTAATTTTGATAGCATCTTCGAAGCGGCATACCGCCAAGCTTATGAACCTTTCTTTTCTGTGGCAGACCGATTCCCGGAAATAAAGCTGTGCTGCCATTATAGCGGTTCGCTGCTGGAATGGCTGGAACGGGCTCACCCGAAGTTTATTACCAAATTAAAGGATGAGGTGGCAAAAGGGCGTTTAGAGCTGTTAGGCGGCGGGTTTTATGAACCAATTCTAACTATGTTGCCTGACCGGGATAAAATTGGTCAGATAACTTTATTCTCGGATTATCTGGAAAAGCACTTCGGTAAACGACCGCGCGGAATATGGTTGGCCGAAAGAGTCTGGGAACAATCACTGGTAAAACCATTGGCTGAGGCCGGAGTTGAATATACTGTGGTTGATGACTTTCACTTTAAAACCACAGGCTTTGACGATAAACATATGGACGGCTATTATATCACTGAGGACCAGGGTAAAACCATAAATATTTTCCCCATTCCGGAAATTCTGCGCTACTCTATTCCATTCAAACCTCCGCTGGAAACAATAAGCTACCTTTTAGGCCGGCGTGAAAATCCCCATCCGGTAATTGCCTACGCCGATGACGGAGAAAAGTTCGGTATCTGGCCCAAGACCTACCAGCACTGCTATGATGATAAATGGTTGGAAAACTTTTTCTACACGCTCCGTGACTCGGTCGCCAATGGACGGATTAATATAACCACTTTTTCCGAAGTCATTGACAGTATTAAACCCATAGGGAAAGCATACCTGCCCGATTGCTCTTACCGGGAAATGACCGAATGGGCACTGCCCGTTGACGCGGCTATTGCTTACGAAGATATTATCAAGCATACGCCCAAGAGTAATGCCGTAACTCTCCGGCCGGGCGGATACTGGCGTAATTTCAAGATAAAATATCCGGAAATAAACCTGATGTATTCCAAAATGCTTGAAGTAAGCAATAAAATCGATACCGCTAACCCAAAAGCCCGGGAAGAACTCTATCGCGGCCAGGGTAACTGCGCTTACTGGCACGGCGTCTTCGGCGGGTTCTACCTGCCCCATCTCAGACACGCTATGTATCATCATCTTATAGAAGCCGAAAGGATCGCCGTCAAACAGAATACTCATAATATTGAAGTATCTGATTTCAACCGCGACGGCACTGATGAAATTAAACTATCTAATAAATTAATTAATTGCTATATTACCCCGGCTGGCGGCGGCGCAATCTACGAATATGACATTATCACCAAGAGATTCAACCCGCTGGCCACTTTGGCGCGGCGGCGTGAGGCATATCACCATAAGATACTCGAGGCGCATACCCAGAATTCGGTCAGCATAGCCGTGACCATACACGACCTGGTTGTATCTAAAACTGACGGGTTGGAAAATCTTCTCTATTATGATAATTACCTCCGGCAATCGCTGATTGACCATTTTCTGCCTGAATCAACAACCATAGAGAATTTTGCCAGATGCAATTATGATGAAGACGGCGATTTTGTAGGTTCGAACTATGAATTCAAAGTCAATAAATCCGATAAATCGGTAACCTTGTGCCGCGATGGCGTTATTAAGAAAAGCAGCAAACTTCTGCCTATACGCGTCGAAAAAGCTGTTTCATTCAGCGACAAAGACCTGCTCTCGCTGGACATAGAATACACAATTACGAACCTTAGCAATGAGCCGATTCCCGCACTGTTCGCCAGTGAATTTAATCTGTCCATGCTTGCCGGCAATGCTTATGACCGTTATTACTATGACGGCAGACGTCCGAATATCGGTCCGCTTATTACGACCGGTAAATCAGAACAGCAAAAATTGTTCGGCATAAAAGATGAATACCAGAAAATAGATATCTCTGTCCAATTAGACAAACCGGCCAATTTCTGGTTCTTCCCGGTCCAAACCGTTTCTCAGTCCGAAGGAGGATTTGAACTTATATACCAATCATCCGTGATATTACCCATCTGGCAGATACAGCTAGAGCCTGGAAAGAAATGGACAACCCGTATTGCCAAGAAGGTAAAATTTCTATGAATAAACAAATTCCGACCCACCCGATAGAGCCGGACAGTGATTCGGTATATCTCGATTACGGACCGGTCCTACCGGAACACTACAGCCAAAACCGGATTGTCGCTTTAATCAGGGACCCGGAATTGATTTTTATTTATTGGGAGATATCGGCTCCTGACCAAAATATAAAACCTCTTATATCAAATCCCGGTAATAACTGGATATTGCGAATCCATAATCTGTCATCTAAAACATCAGAGGACATACCCCTCAGCGAACCTGGAAATATTAATAATATTCAGGGTAACTGGTACCTAAAAACCCAACCTGATACCAAATACCAACTATCAATAGGAATTATTCAAGACCACAAATTTACCGCTCTTGCAAAATCCACTATTGTCAGAACTCCAAGAAAATACCGTTCAAACACACTGTTCCATACAACCTATCTGGCCAGGATGATAACTTTTGCGACAATAACCTGGTTATTCATATCATCCTGCTCCTCAATTCCAACCCCAATACATCAACCGATAACCCCTCAGTCCCAGACCATTCAGGATAAAGGGCCGTGGGTAGGCATTAACGGCATTGACACCGAAAATGGCATCCGGGTGGTTGATGTCTATTATAACTCCCCTGCCCAGATTGCCGGCATTAAAAAAGGCGATATCATCACGGGAATAGGCGACAAAAACACTTCGAATATATCCGCTATGCTGGCGCAGATTGATTCCTGTAAGTCAGGCAATAACATCAAAATAAATATTATCCGGCAGGAAGAACAATTATCACTGATATCCAACACCGATACGACTGCGATTACAATGGATGATTTCGCCAAGAAATATGGTGAATTTATGGAAAAAGGTAACCCCAACGACAAAATAACCCTTACCGCATCAAGGAAAGAAATAGCCAAGGACTTTGAAGTTACTCTGGGAGATTGCCCGAAATTATTTCGCAAACTTACACCATCTAAACCGGAAATACGCAACGGCAAGAATGCCGGCTGGATGGGCATTGGCCTGGAACCGGCCAAGGATATGAAAAAACTCGGCTTCCCCGAGAAAACAGGCGCCTTGAAAATAACCTCGGTTTCGCCGTCTTCACCAGCCGACAAGTTCGGACTCAAAGTCAATGATATCATACTTAAATATGACGGAAACGAGTTCTCCGGCGAAGAATCCGGATACTCCTCAACTATGTCTAACTATATCAAATCCAAAGGCAGCGGGAATGAGCTGTCAGTATCCATAATCAGGCTGACAAATGACGCCGATACCTTAATCAATAATAATCCCAAAACCATCGAACCTGAGAAAATCCTGGAAGAAATCGAATCACTGAAAGTTAACGATATGCTCAATGTTACCGTAACCAAAAATATCCGCCGGATGGAGATAAAAGTTATGCTGGGCACGCGGATGGCGTCATCAGCCGCCGGCACGTCGGAACCGGAAACCAATGACCAAATACACCCGGAGCTGGTTTCCTGTACCACTCCGATAGAAATACTCACGCAAAAGATTCTGACCGCCACAAACATTACCGACAAATACGAAGACCTCTTGAAGCGCTACGCCGACGATCAGAAGTGGGACGACGGCCTGCGCCTGCGCGACATGCGTTATATGCATCGCGACCCGTTCAAAGTCCCAATGATATGCGATGATTTGATAGCCAGAGTCAGGAATAGCGTTTCGGCCTGCGATAATGCCGAACTCCTGGAAATAATTTCCGCCCGGCTGGATGAGGTTATTTCAACCGAAGACATTGCGCCGGTGAAACTCAAGGCCGGGATCCCGCTGGAAGAGCATTGCCGTCAGATTGAGGAATTGCTTAAACAGGCAGATAAATACCGTAAAGAAGCATTTGCCGGGCTGACCGAGGATGATATCCCATTCATAAAGGATAATATCTACGGATTAGCCGACCGCTGGATACGCGATGGTAATCTTGAATATCCTGAACGCAATGAACTTGATAAGAAACTATTACAGTTATGCAGCTATGTCAATTACCAAAAACTATTTACCTGCGCCAAGATTGTTTCTTCTATCATTAACCCGGATTACCTTCAAGGACTGAAAAATGATATAGAAATCCAGTCCAATGGCAAGGCAGATATTATTATCAGCCGTGATACGGCATTTGGCAAGATTATAATCGGCGGCAAGGGTAGCGGCAAGTATCTGGAAAAAGCCGCGGTAATCATAGACATAGGCGGCGATGATTTTTATGCCAATCAATTAGGCGGATCGGTTTACGGCATACCGGATAAACCGGACCAGCCCTATGGCATCATTGTTGATTTTGAAGGCAATGACCGTTATTCATCTTATGAATACGGATGCCAGGGCGCGGGCATTATGGGCGTGGGCATACTTTATGACGGTGCGGGCGATGATGTCTATATTGCCCAGGACTGGGCTCAAGGCGCAGGACTCCTGGGTGTAGGTATCCTGGTTGATAATAACGGCAATGACAGTTTTAAGGGACAGGAATATGTCCAGGGCGCCGGACTTTTCGGGATAGGAATATTGATAAAACGCGGGGATAATGATACCTATCAGGCGAACAAGTTCGCCCAGGGCTTTGCCGGTCCCAAGGCATTTGGACTGCTCATTGATACGGGCGGCGATGACAATTACCTGGCCAGCACCAAACATCCCAACGGTTATCCGGACAATCCCGGTACCTTTGACAGCTGGTCACAGGGGTGCGGAACCGGTATGAGGGCTTATGCAGACCCGTCTATGAGCCGTTCAGGCGGTATCGGCGCGCTGATTGACGAGAACGGCGCTGATAATTATGAAGCCGGCACATTTTCCCAGGGCGGCGGCTACTTCTTCGGCTGGGGCATGCTTTATGACGGCGCAGGCAATGACAAATATCTGGGCACCAGATATGCACAGGGCTTTGCAGCCCATTCGGCCATCGGATACTTCGTGGATGAAAGCGGTAATGACCAATACAAAACATTATGCGGCGTTAATGCCGGGCTATCCTGGGACCTGACCTGCGTTGTCTTTATAGACAAAAGCGGTGATGACACATATGATGCCGGCGGATTCTCAAGGGGCGCCTCAGCACATAACGGCTTCTGCCTGTTTATGGACCTGTCCGGCAAAGATACCTATAAAGCCGAAACCGCCAAAACATCCGGCAATACCTATCACGGCGGCTATAGTTTATCCGTATTCTTAGACCAGGGGCCAGAAGAAGATTCATATACGGACAGGAAAAATAATACTATCGAAACAGAAAAAGAATACTCCATTTTTATGGATACCAACAAAACACCGGAAGAATTAATTAAGGATGATGCGTTCAAAACAACGCTTGATAATAAGATAAAAGAGGAACCTAAATAATGCCTAAAGGATATCTATCATTCGTCCTGCACTCGCATTTGCCGTTTGTCCGGCACCCGGATTACCCGGACTTCATGGAAGAGGACTGGCTCTTCGAGGCAATCACGGAATGCTACCTGCCATTGGTAGACGTTTTCGAACGCTTGACCGGCGAGAATACACCATTCAAGCTGACCATAAACGTTTCTCCGCCGCTCTGCGAGATGCTCCAGGACAGCCTGTTGAAAACCCGCTATAACAGCTATCTCAGCAAACTCATAGAACTGTCTGAAAAGGAAATCACGCGCACGGCCGGCACTCCGTTTGCCGACACGTCCCGGATGTACCACGAACGGTTCCGGCATATCAAGGATATTTATTATAAATACAGCGAGGATATAATCAGCGCCTTCCGGAAGTTCCAGGACGCCGGTTCTCTTGAGATTATCACCTGCGGCGCAACTCACGGATTCCTGCCGCTGATGCTCAGAGACGAAGCCGTTATGGCCCAGGTGCAGGTAGCAGTTAATAATTATCAGAAACATTTTCACCGCCCGCCCCGGGGCATCTGGCTGCCCGAATGCGCCTACAAGCCGGGCGTGGAAAAGGCGCTGGCCAGGGCCGGAATAAAATATTTCATAGTCGACACGCACGGGCTGATATACGCCCAGCCGTCCGCGCCTTATGAGGCCAACACGCCGGTTTATTGCAACGGCGTCTATGCATTCGGCCGGGATCAGGATGCGTCAAAGCAGGTCTGGAGCGCCGATGAAGGTTATCCGGGCGACACGAATTACCGCGAGTTCTACCGCGACCTGGGTTATGACGCGCCCTACCAGTATATCCGTCCGTATCTGCACAGCGACGGCGTCCGGCGCAATACCGGCATTAAATACCACAGAATCACCGGCAGGGTCCAGCTCAACGAAAAAGAACCTTATAACTATGCTAATGCGCTGGCTAAGGTCGAAGCCAACGCATTCGATTTTTTATTAAACCGCCGGAACCAGATTAAATACCTGGCCGAAAAGCATAACATCACCCCTATCGTGGTCGCGCCTTACGATACAGAACTCTTCGGGCACTGGTGGTTTGAAGGCCCCGAGTTTATCTGCGCATTGCTGAAGAAAATTGCCGGACAGAGCGATATCGGCCTGATAACGCCTTCGGAATATATAAATCTATACCCCAACCAGCCGGTCTGCGAGCCGTCGATGTCCACCTGGGGCGACAAGGGCTACAACGAGGTCTGGCTAAACGGCAAGAATGACTGGGTCTACCGGCATCTGCACCAGGCTGAGGACAAGATGGTCGAACTGACCGCAACTTATCCCAACGCCCAAAGCATTCTCAAGGAAATACTCAACCAGATGGCGCGTGAACTGCTTTTAGCCCAGAGCAGCGACTGGGCATTCCTGATGACCACCGGGCATTCGGAATCATACGCCCATAACCGGTTCAAAAACCATATCGTCCGGTTCAATACCCTGTACAAACAAGTCAAATCTCAGATAATAGACCACGACTTCTTACAGCAGCTCAAGGTGGAAGACAACATCTTTCCGGAAATGGATTACAGGGTGTATGCGGGTTAGGAAATAAGGTCGTTATATTCCTTGACCAGAAGCTGTGTAGTCAAATTTGGCACGGACTCGCCTATCCTGATAATACGATCGTTGTAGATAATCTTATTAACCGGCACTATGCCCATCAACGAGTTGGTTAGGAATATCTCGTCAGCCGCCAGCAGGTTTTTAAGCTTAAGTGTTTTCTCTCGGACCTTGATGCCGTTCTTGGTGCACATGCCTGTAACCACCTGCCGCATTACTCCCGGCACAATATTTGCCGAAAGCGGCGGGGTGTAAACTACCCGGTTGGTGGAAAGTATCCTGGAAAACGGCTGCTGAGCCAGCCCGGCCCGGGGCTTGACCATAAAAATATTGCTCATATAGCCTTCGGTTATCTCCATTTTGTGGTTCATAAAAACAGCTTCCATAGCTTGTTGTTCATAGGCATAGCGCTTGGCCATAATATTTTCTAACCGGCTGAGCGAACTATACCTGTAAGCCTTGGTATAGGCGCCGCGCTTTTCCGGATATATGGTTATGGTCGCGCCTTCCTCTTGGTATCTCTGGTATTCCGAAGGAATATCGCCCGTCACCTCAACCAGCGTAGTCGGCGAATGCGTTGCATCCCGGTCGCCCTTGGTGATAATAATGCGGACAATCGCGTCGCTGGCGCCGTTAAGCTGTAACAGCTGGGCTATAATTTCCTTTAACGCCGGCAGATTCTTAGTCAGCGGTATTTTTAGTTGTCTGGCCGAACTCTTAAGCCGTTCGTAGTGCTGGCTTATCTGGTATGCCCTGTAGTTATAGACCCGGAAACTTTCGAACAAACCCTCGCCGAAAAGGAAACCTCTGTCAAACGCGCTTATCTTGGCTTCCTTGCGGTTCAGGAACTCGCCGTTCAGATACACATATTTTGCCATATAGTTCTTTGATGCCTAATAGTTACGGCGCAAGCAAGACTCGCACCTGCCACAGGGCTTCCGGCCGCCTTGGTAACAGCTCCAGGTATCGGCCGGGTTAATCTTCAGCGCCCGGGCCTTGCGGATAATTCCCTTCTTGTCCATCCGGCCGGTAAAACTTACCACCTTTACCTTGTTCAAAGTAGAATAACTTAAAGTTATATTAATTGCATTGATAAAGTCAATAGAATTATCGGGGAAACTGCGCGCCTCTTCGAGGTTAAATCCGGCGATGATGCATTGATAGCCTTTAGCTTCGGCTATTGCCGCGGCGATGCTAATGAACAAGGCGTTGCGGTTGGGTATCCAGACCTGCCTTGAGATTTCTTTTGCTATCGGACTGCCCGGCTTGGGCCTGGGCAGGGATTTATTGCGGTCAATCAGCGCATTGGGTGCCAGCCGGCCCAGCCACCTGATGTCAAAAACCCGGTGCCTGATATTATGCCCGCGGCAAAGAATCCGGGCGCACCTGATTTCCTGTCTGACGGCTTTCTGGCCATAATCAAAAGTCACGGCTTCCTTGACCTTGATGCCCTTTCTCAGTGCGATTGCCAGCGAAACAGCGGAATCAAGCCCGCCGGAAAGAAGTGCGATTGCGTCTGACATAACCGGTTAAACCCCCATACCCTGGAGCACCGAAAGCATTATAGCCGCGGCCATAATCGAGGCAATCTGGCCGCCCACGTTTACGCCGACCGCGTGCATCAGCAGGAAATTTTGGGGATTAGCCTTGTGTCCTTCGGCCTGGACCACCCGGGCCGACATCGGGAAGGCCGAGATGCCGGCCGCGCCTATTAAGGGATTGACCTTTCCGCCGCTCAGCCGGTACATTATCTTGCCCAGGAATAACCCGCAAACGGTATCCAACGAGATGGCTATCAGCCCCAGCCCGAAAATAATCAAAGTCTGGCCCTTGAGAAAATTCTCGGCATTCATAGTCGCGCCGATGCACGTGCCCAGAAGCAGGGTAACGATATTGACCAACTCATTCTGGGCAGTCTGGGAAAGCCGTTCGGTTACCAGCGATTCCCTGAGCAGGTTACCCAGCATCAGAGTACCGATAAGCGGCGCGCCCATCGGCGCTATCAGGCAGGTAAACACGGTCACCACTATCGGGAACAGCTTCCGAACCGTAGGCGAAACGCTCCGGTTAACAAAACCCATATTAACCTCGCGCTCCTTCTGTGTAGTCAAAGCACGCATCAACGGCGGCTGAATCAGCGGCACCAGCGACATGTAAGAATACGCCGCCACCGACACGGCCGCCAGCAGTTGCGGCGAGAACTTGGACGAAAAATATATCGAGGTCGGCCCGTCGCAGGCGCCGATGATGCCGATGGTGCAGGCGTCCAGCCTGGAAAATCCCAACTGGAGCGCCAGGAACATGGTCAGGAATATGCCGAACTGCCCGGCCGCGCCCAGCAACAACAACTTGGGGTTTTCCAAGAGCGGACCGAAGTCGCACATAGCGCCCACGCCTATGAATATCAGGCAGGGAAACAGTTCGTTGATGATGCCGAAATCGTATATAATTCTGAGCAACCCGCCCGGCTCCATCAGGTGCGTCATGGGCAGGTTGACCAGCACCGCCCCAAAACCGATGGGTATCAAAAGCAACGGCTCGAACTTATACTTCAGGGCTAGGAAAATAAGCGTCAGGCCGATGACTATCATCACAGCCTGCTGGATATTCAACGCCTGGAAACCGGCAGTCAGGCTTTGCAGTGCTGATTCTATGGATGATAACACTTGACGACTTCTTTCTAAATACTGTAGCGGTGCAATTCATTGCACTAACATTGTGGCACCTGCGGTGCCACCGCTATTCTTTCTTATACGGGAATACCTTCTTGAGCAGTCCGGCCAATAACCCCAGTACCCAGAGCATCAGGATCGTGGCCGACATACCCACCAGCGCCATAGTCAAACCAAATTCTAATTCTTTCATAATTTATCTGTAAACGGATTAAACTGAGAGCGAAGCCTCCCGTCAGGGATATAAATCCATCTGTTAAATCTGTTCAATACCTAAAGGTAGAGCCGTTTACCCGTGAGGGTTCTTGTCCCAAGACCCCTAAGGGTCTAGGGAGCGGCCTCCCCTCTGGGGGATAACATAATATAAATACTTTAGTATAATCCGCATACTAATATTTATTCAATCTCCACCAGGACCATTTCAGGTTCTATGGTCTGCCCTTCTTTAACAGCAATTGATTTAATAGTGCCGGCCGCCGGAGCCGAGATATTCATCTCTATCTTCATCGCCTCAAATATTATAACCGGCTGGTTCTGCTGGACCTTATCACCCACTTTGACATTTATCTTTGCTATTTTTCCCATCATCGGCGCGACTATATTCATAATATCTTCATCCTTTTTAGAACCTGTTAGTGGTCCCGCCAAGGCGGGACCACGTTACAGATCCTTATCCCCTAAAACTCCTCGGTAAAATCATCTGGTGTTGCGGGCAGATGCTCTTGGGATTCTGATAACAAGCATTGGCAAACGTTACGAAATAGTCCCTTAATCGGCCGAACGGAACTATCTCATCCACATAACCGCGCTGGGCGCAGTAGACCGGGCGCGATTTGTCGTAATACTGCTTGGCCAGCTTGTTCATCTGCTCAATAACCGGCTCCAGCGGCTTGCCGGCGTCTTGCTCCTTGACCAGCCGCCGTGAGAACGAGGCCACTGCGGCGGTCTCGCCGTGCATCACGTAGATTTCCGTGGTCGGCGTGCCCAATGTGAATGCATTATTGCTGGTTGCCTGTGGCCCGCCCAGGATATAGTGCGCCGCGGCCGTTCCCTTGCGCAGGATAACCGCAGCCATCGGCAAATCTGACTGCTGGATGGAGTATATCAGCGCCTGGCCCAAACCCAACAGTTCGGCCCTCTCGGCGATATCGCCCACGTCTATGCCCGAGGTATCCTGCAGCCAAATCATCGGGACCCTGTCCCGGCCACAGTAGGTAACCAGTTCATTCATCTTAATAAGACCTTCGCGGTATAACTTGCCGCCAATGCCCGGGTAATTGGCGTATTTGGGATAGCCATTGCCCAGGAATCCCTGGCGGTTAGCCACCACGCCGACCAGGAAGCCGTCCAGCTTGGCCAGGCCGCAATAAACCTCCGGACCGTAACCGGGCCTGTATTCGGTATGCTCGCTGTTATCAAATATCCGCGCCATCACCTGTTCCACGTCATAGGCGCGTTTCTGGTTGAAGGGCATAAAGTAGTTAATCTCATCCAGCGCATAGAGCGGCGGTTTGGGCTGCGCCACCCTGAAAAAGTTGGTGTCATAGGCCGGCATCATCCGGACGCACTGCCTGAGCGCGTTAATGACTTCCTCCTCGGTGTCAAATACGTTCTTGAAGAATCCGGTATGTTTGAAATGCGTGTCCGCGCCGCCCGGAGGCGCCTGTTTAAACTTGCGTGTGGCTTCAATCACCTGTTCCGCGCCGGCCTTGTCAAATCCGCCCTGCGGGCTCATACCGCTGACAATGCCCGCACCGCCCACGGCGATATTGGCGTTCTTATGCGCGAATATCATAGCCGGGCTGATGCCGTGATAACCGCCCCCGGCCGGGTTGGTACCGAAAACAGCCACCAAAACGGGGATGCCTTTCTGGGCCAGCTCGGCGTGCCTGAAAAACGGACGGCCATGCCCGCGCCGGCCGGCGTAAACCTCTTCCTGCTGGGTCAGCTTGACCCCGCTGCAATTAAGAATCCAGACCAGCGGGATATTCAGGCGCTCGGCGATATCCTGCGCCCGGAATATATTCTCCGCCTGGCCCGGTATCCAGGCGCCGGCCAGGACCTTGTTATCGGATGCGATGATGGAGGCGTAGCGGCCTTCTATCCGGCCGATGCCGTTGACCACGCCGGTGGTGCCCTCTTCGTTATTTACCGGATTATACAGCGTATTAAGCGGCAGGAAGGTGCCCGGGTCAACCAGCAGTTCTATCCGCTCATAAACCGTCTTCTCTCCCCGCTGGTGCAGGGTCTCGGCCGGGATACCGGCCTTCTTGACCTTGCCTACAGCCTCGGCCAACTTCTGCTCCTCGGCCTTAATCTGCTCCAGGTTTTCCTGCATCTCATTGATTTTGAAATCCTCAAGCGGCCCGCCGAACGTCGCAGGCATCTTCTCAAAATATTGTTTCATTGCTGAATCAACTCTCTAATTTTAGGTTCTATCAGACACATTTATTTCGCCTTCTGCTTGTCCTGTTCTTCTTTCCACCATTTTTCCCATTTTTTGACGATAGGCTGGCGTTCTTCAGGAGTGGCAAAACACCACTCGCAATTAAAGTCGTTGGCGGTAAGTTTATTAAGCGACCGATAGGCGCAATATCTCGTCCAGCCATCTTCATCCGAAAGAACCCCAATCAAAGCGTCAATAGCCGGCGCATCTTTAAACTGACTCAGTGCCTCCGCGGCGGCCGCCCGGCAAGGGAAGTTTTTGAGGCCAAGCAAATTAACTAATTCCTGGCTTGATTCTTTAGTCTGCATCTTTCCCAATTCCTGGACGGCTGTTTCCAATACGGGAGCAACCGGGACCAGGAACTCTATATCCTTCTGAGGCGCGTTAATTTTAAGGCTCCGATTATACTCGGCCATGATTATATCTTTCAGCACCGGCACCGTATTACGTTTAAACTGTCCCAGGATTTGCATTGCTACGACGGCTTCCAATCCCTCGCCGTCAAGCCGGATATTTTCTTTATTAAGTCCGGATAAAGCCTTCTTTATTACCTTCTCGGCAGACGGGCAAATACTCGGGTCGGTAGGACCAAACATAGCATACAGCGTATAAGCCTTAATAATCGCAGGCATATTCTCGTCTTCCAGAAAAGCCTTTAATTGAGTCATATGTTCTTTAGTGAATTTTTTTATATGGCACATCGCGGCTAAACGCAAGCGCGTATCAAAACTCCTGTTCCTGACCATGTCCAAAAGAACCGAAACGCCTGCTTCACCTTGGGCGCTGAACACTTTTAATGCAAAGTATCTGGTCGCCGGGTCTATGCGCAGGAAGGGGTCTTTATTAGACGGCCCAAGTTTCAGCCGGTCAGCCGCCGCCTGGTCTCCCAATGCCACCAAGGATAATAACGCCCAGGTCTTGGTCGGTGCGCGTTTCAAATCAACAATGCGCTTAAGGGTTTGTATTACTGACTCGCTGTTATCGCCAATCTTGCCCAAGGCAGGCAACGCCGCCCAGAGGATATCCGTGTTATTCGGCTCGCTGTTGATATAATCCAGAAGCGGCTTAACAGCCCGCTTATCCTTCAACTGCCCCAGGGCATAAGCCGCAAAGGTCTTAAAGTATGGGTCGTTGCCGGTTTTTAGAGTCTCTATCAGGAAGGGAACAATATCAATATCCTCTTTATTGATAAGCGCTATAAGCGCCCTGTTCCGGGTAACTTTATCCGGGCTTTTCAATAACTCCCTCAAGGCCGGGCGGATATCCGGCGTATCATAAAAGCTCAACAGGGAAACTGCATTATGCCTGATTAAGGAATGGCCGTTATTTTTAGCCGCTTCAATAAGAGAAGGAATAATCGGCTCGCCTAAAGTTCTCAGCCGGCGCGCAAACGAAGTATTACTCTGGTAATAATAATCCTTGCTCAGTTCTTCAACGATTAAGCGGTTTATCATCGTCACGAAATAGTCCGTAGCCGTAAGGGCTCTGGATGCGGGCTGCAGCGCCGGGACATCTATGGCTTTTTCCACACATTCAGCGACTATTTGCCCGGGAATAGCGGTCCCTTTTTTGGGTGGTTTTTTCGAAGCCAGATAAGCCAGATACTTGCGCAGGGTCTGCGTAATAAGCAAGCTTGGCTGGCCTATTTCTATTAAATATTCCGATAACTGGGCCGCGGGGTAATTATCGGTAAACAACGGCGACATCTGCGTCAGCTTGATAAAATTAGTCATCAATAAGCGCCTGAAATAAATATTTAAATCGGGCTTGAATTCCTCCACCTTATCCGCGCCGGGAGCGCTTGAACTCAGTTCATCCCAACCAACCATCAGAAACATGTCAAAAGGAATAATATATGAATAGACAAAGTCAATGGACGGCACGTCGACAGTCAACCGGCGCTTGGTTTGACCGGAAATGGTATCAATAGAAACCGAGCCTTTTTTGTCCATAAGCGGGATTAAATTATAAACGGTATCATATAAAATATAATCCTCGCCTATTTGCGATGCAGATGACTCTTCTGAACCTGAGCCGCCTAAATCCGGGCCGTCATCCTGAGGTTCTGATTCCTTTGCAGGCGGCCCCCCACCCACCTCCGGTTTATCCGGCGGTCCTTTTTTTTCCTCTGTGGATTCTTTTTTTCCTTGTTCTTTTTGCCATTTATCAAATTCGTCTTTCCTGGCCTTATTAGCCTTTTCCTGCTTTTCCGCCTCGGTCTCTGCTTTTGGTTTCGGTGTCGCACCTTCATGCGCCCAGACAAAGGACATCATTACCCCCGCCAAACACATTCCTATGAAAATAAATGTTTTTATACTTCTCATATTTTTTCTCCTTTTTATACTAAATTGGAATCCGTTGGCGCCCATTTAACGGATATTTATTATCCGCTAAATACCTAAAGATATAACGTAATAAATATACCTTAAGGTATAATCAGCTTACTTATTACGGCAGGCATATCAAGAAAATGATGGTTTAGAGCCACTTCGAACCCCGCCCAAAGGCGGGGCTAAAGTTAACCCAGTGTCTTCAGTGCTCTCAGTGGTTAGTATTCAGCATGGAGTGCGCTCAGCGTCTATTCTTCATCCGGAAACTTGACCAGTGGTCGTATTCCTCACGGGGTAGTTGGTCGTAGTCCTTGTGATTAACGGCTAATGTGGCGAGCTTTTCCTTGGTAACTATCTTGCGGTAGCGCAGGTCATAAAATACCTTTACCCCGTCAGGCAGGTTTTTGCGGCCCATCGTCCGGACAGAACAGTAATCCTTCTTTGAACCAACCAAGCCTTGATATGCCTCGTCCTTGATATAATATTTAGCGCTGTCCTTTCGGTATTTATCCAGCACATCATACCTGAAAAAATAATACTGGTTGACTGAGATAGTGCCGTAACGGCTCTGCTTTGAGTCAAGGTATCTCTGCACCTCATCCGGCCGGAAGCGCCACTGCCCGCCCACCCGGATAGCCGGCAATTGCCCATCCTTGATGAGCCGGTAAACGGTGTATCTGGTCACCTTGAGGTAATCACATATCCCTTTCAAGGTCATTAAGGACTGGTTCACAGGATTAGGTATCATAACTTGCAGGTTACAAAAACCATTTAAACAGGACAAGAAAATGTTGCAAAATGTTGAATAGAGTGCAGGATGTTGCATTAGGAAGGGGAGAGATACCCCACCCCTACTGTCCTAACCGTCCACCCCTCGTTATATAATAGAGGCCAACTTGTCATATACTAAAGGCCGACTTGTCTTATAATAGACGCCGATTTGTCATATACTAAAGGCCGACTTGTCATATATTAGAGGCCGACTTATCGTATAATAGACGCCGACTTGTCATATACTAAAGGCCGACTTGTCTTATACTAAAGAGGTGTCCCTGACGGGAGGCGGTAGCTCTGTAAAAAAGGTCTTCGGAAATATGCCTGATTAGAGCATTACCGCCGTATATGCCTCTTCATAGATGTCACCGACCCAGCAATACTAAACTTGGGTTAGGCGAGAATTAATCAGCATCAGCAGGTCAATAAGTTGAAAGGGTTTAGGGATAAAATCCGCTCCGAGCTTGAATATTTCGTCCCTATCCCGGCCGTCAGCCGAACCGCTCATAACGATAATAGGCAACTCCGGGTATAATGTTTTTACCTGTCGGACGAGTTCCAGACCGCTCATTTTAGGCATGACCATATCAGTCAACAGCAGATTAACGGCTTCGTTAGTCTTCAGATGGGTTAATGCTTTTTTTCCGCTGGTAAAGAAAAGAGCCTCGTGATTATGACGGCCTAAAAACTGCGTCAGCATTTCCCCGATTAGCGGCTGATTATCCACAACCAGTATGGTGGGTTTAAACTCCCCAGTGGAAATCCCGCGCTTAAGCGGAAATTTATTTACCATACGGTCTCTTTCTCTTTCTATTTAATATTTACCGGCATTTTGCCGATATGTCAAGAATAATGAATATAATAATTAAATATTTAATGAATATAAAGTGCATTAAAAACCCTTAAAGATAGGGAAAAGGCTTTTAAAAATGTTAGAAAGATTCGGTTATGATAGACTTACAACAAATAGCCCAGCAATTAGGCGAGCGCATCAGGGCGCTTCGCAAGAAAATGGGATTAAAACAGGCCCAATTCGCCCAGATGGTAGGAATGTCAAGGGATGCCATCGGGCTGATGGAAAGAGGCGATAAACTGCCCCGCCTGGAAAGTATCTGCAAAATAGCCGACAAACTCAATATTCCGCTGTCAAAACTGCTTGATTTTGACAAAACCATTGCGCAGGAAAAGACACGGTCGCGGGGCCAAGACCCGTTATCATCGTTGAATCTCTATCTCAAAACCAAATCTTCCAAGCAGGTGCAGATGATTCGCGATGTGGCGCACGACATCTTCGATAAAAACCGGACATCTGATTCGGTGTAAACTGAATTGCGAAGTGCCCCTAATAATTCGTTAGAGCCGCATTCGGCCTCCCGTAGGGGACACTCAAACTGCCAGAGTATAACTCACTACGTTCGAAGCGGCACTAGCCCCGATGATGCTTTGCTCATCGGGATAAGGTGCCAGTACGTCACTTTGTTCCTACTGGCACTAATCTACAACCTTCATTATGTTTTCGTTGCCGTTGGCCCTTAGTTTGGGCGCATACATTCCGTAGATTATGGTCGGCAGCGCGTGGAATATTCCGGGGATTTCGGCGCGCAGGCGGTAACGCATCAGGTGCTCGCCCTGGCCAATCGTGCCGAGGAAGAATACCGTCTTTTCGTCCCTGAGCTCCATATAGCTCCAGAATCCTTCCTGCCCCTTGCCGCCGCTGCGCACGTCGACCGGTTCGTAGCCGGCCGGTTTCATATCTTCCAGGCACAAATAGGTGTAGTCGTTATCGCTTTGCACCTTGAGCTCAACCTGAACCACGTCGCCGCTTTTGATGGCATCGCCGTCTTTGACGGGCACCCGCTCGTAGCGCAGGCGTTTCTCGGTGATATTGTTGCCCTTGGAATCTTCCACGGTGACCTCGTATGGAATCTGGACCAGCTTGTAGTAGACGCGGTCGACTTTAAGCTCGTGTCCGGCGGCGGTGATGTATTCTTCCTTGGTGAAGTAGCTCAGGTAGGTGTTGAAATAGAGCGCGCCGGGTCCGGATTTGGCAATTTTGAGCGTGTGTTTGCCGTCGCCCAGGGACACTCCTTCGACAACAAAGGTATTGTCATAGGTGAAGAAATTATCCTTGTTGATTTTGACGCTCTTGACCACGGCTCCGTTGTCCAGGTCAAGGGTCAGGGTGAAGTCCGGCTTGCCTTCGCCGCTGGCGGTGACGAAATCGCTCATGGCCGCGACGCACATAGTGGTATCGCGGGTGGAATCCCAGTAATAGCCGTTGCGCCGGTTATTGAGGAGCCACTTGACCAATTTGGGCGCCGTATCGTTCTTGGGGTCAATCTTGACCATAGCCCTGAGTATCATGGCGTTTGTCTCTATGTCCGAATTCCACCAATACCACCAGCCCCTTTCGGCGGTGCGGAACCAGGCCACCTGGGTCTCGGTGTTTTCTTCCTTGTATTGCATAATATTTTGGAGCACCAGTTGCGAGCGCTCTTTATCATTCAGGTTTGCCTGTACCATAGCCAGCAATGACTTGCCGTATAGTTCCAGTTTGTCGCGGTCTGCGAACAGCCGCTCAATCAGGTCGCCGGAGCGTTTGTCTTCCTTGGCCGGCTGGTAAACGGCCTTGATTTTCTTCAGGGACAACACATAGGCGGCAAAGGCGTGGGTCGAACTGGTTGACCAATATGTTTCCCGCATTTCCTGGACTTCATAGTTCTTCAGGTAATTCATCCCCCGGCTAATCATATTTTCATCGACCTGTTCGTCGCATTCCTGGGCGGTGCACAGGGCGTAGAGCACATAACCGGTCAGATACGGGCTTGAGGAATCATCCTTCCACCAGCCCCATCCGCCGTCGCTGTTCTGCATATTGGCAATGCGTGCCAGCCCTTCCTTTATTATCTTGCCGAGTTCCGCGCTGTCAAAGATAGGCGAATCGCAATAAAGATGCATGTTTTCGCCTTTATTAATCCGGCGGATTTCGTCCATCCGGCCGCGGATTCCTTTGACGTCCTCGAGTTTTATGCCCATATTCTGGAGCGTCTTGCGGGTGAGCAGGCACGGCACCAATCGGCTCATAGTCTGCTCGGTGCATCCGTAAGGATAGTAGATGCAATAAGGAAGCGCGTCCATCATCGCGCCGACCAGGCTGGGCGCATACTGGACCTCCAGCCGGGTTAATTCCGGACGGCGTTTTGCCGGCACGGTAAATTCAACGGCGGCGGTCTTGTCCGTGTCATCCGGGCGCATAGAGCCGGTGGTGGCTATCTGCTTGGTCATCCCGTGAACCAGCACCGGGAATGCCATCTGCATGGCATCGGATTCCTCATCGGTCAGGGCTTTGACGGTAATCTTTGCCTGTCCTTCCTTGATGACCTTGACCCGCCAGTCCACGCGCACGGCGCCGCCGGAGGGAACCTTGACCTCTATGCCGTCGGCGGTTAAGCTTGATTGGGGCGCCTTGCCGGAATCCATCACAGCCTTGGGCTCGCCTGATATCTGCATCAGCTCTGCCGGATACGACAGACTGACCCGGGCGGTTTTGTCCTTGGCCAGGTAATTATGGATATTGGCGCTGATCACGACCTCGTCGTATTCCATAAAGAACCTGGGCGCCTGCAGTCGCACCAGCAGATTCTTGGTGGTGACGACCGAGGTGTCGTTCTGGCCGACCTTGGTCTCGGCGGTCATTCCCCAGGCGTTAATCTTCCAGGTAGTCAGGTTTTCCGGCATGGTGAAACTGGCTGTGGCTGTGCCGGTCTGGCCGGTGGTCAGGGTAGTCAGCCACAAGGCGGTATCGGCAAACTTCTGGCGCACCTCTGCTTCCACGAATTCAGGCGACGCGCTGGGTGCTTTGCTTTCCGCCGGCCCATCTCCGGGCTTAGCTGGGCTAAGTGGTGCCCCATCAGCTTCACTTTTTGTCATTTCCAAACCATCTTTCATTTTTCTTGACCCACCCACACTCATCGTATCACATACGCCTCCTTCTTTTGCCAACTCGTTAAACTCATCATCCGTCACCGACCGCCAGTCTCTGACAGTCGGCCTCCAGATGCCCCACCAGGCATTGGGATAAGGGTCTAATTGCTCGAAGGGGCGGTATAGATAACCCTCGGCGCTGAATTGTTCCGTCAGGTTTGTGGTCATCTGGACATAGTGCTGGCGCACCCGGCCGTGGAAGAACCCGGCGATGGGCGGCGTATATTCCGGCTGGATGTAAAGCACCGATTTATCAAAGGCGCTCAGGGTAACCTGCGCCTGTGCCGGCTTGCCGTCCAGCGTCAGGGCCGTGACATTGACGTTGGCCTGTTCGCCCGGCTTATACTTGGATTTATCAGTAGCCACAGTCAGCTTGATGATTCCGTTCTCGGGCGGAACGCAGATACGCTGTGACTGCTGGTGCACCCGTGCATCCGCCACGGTGGTCGCCTCGACGAAGAAATTCGGCTGGTGTTCCCTGGTGATGGGAATGTCAACGATTATGTTCTTATTAGGCAGGTGCAGAAGCCGCCAGGACAGCAGGTGATTGTTATCCACATCGTCGCTGAAAAGGACATAACTGCCGGCGTTTTTGGTGTTAATCATCAGGTGCGCGGTTTCGCCGGGCTGGTAGGTGCGCTTATCCGTAATAACCTCCAGATTATTGAACCGGTATAAACTGCCGTCAAAATCGCGTCCGCAGAACCAGACCAGGCCATATCCTTCCACCGTCTTACCCCAAGCGTCAGGCGCGGCAAACTTTATCTTGAGCTGGCCGCTTTTCTCATAGCGCATCCGGAATTCAAGCAGTCCGTTTTCATCGGTCGATGCCTTCCAGCTTTTTAACTCGCTCTCTTCAATATGGGTGTTGTCCGGCCCGCCGAAGACGACGGATGAAACGGTTATTAAGCCTTCGGCCTGTATCGGCTTGTTGTCCGGGGTCAGGCAACGCACCCGGATGAGCATCTCCTCGCCCGGATTGTAGTAACCGCGGTCCGGCTGGACAAAGGCGTAGTAGGATTGGCGGGTGACCTTGACAGAACCCGAGCCGACTATTACCCGGCGGCTGGCGTCGCGCACCTCGGCTTCAACGACATAGAGATGGTCGCGGTCCGGATGGTCGCGCAATGCCGGAGCGGTATCAATCTTGACTTTAACCGTGCCGTCCGAACCGATATTGGATTCGCCCTGCTGGACGAGTTCGCGGACCGGATTGGGCGCATTGCCGCCGTAACAGCCCCACCACCACCAGGGCGGAGACCAGCAACACCTCATCCTGCCCCACCAGGGCATCCAGGGATATTCATACCAGCCATATCCGTAGCCCGCCCCGTAGAGCCAGTCCCACTCGCCCGGGAAATAATAGTTATGGGTATATTCCTGGCGGAAAACCTTGTATTTGACCGTGGCATCAGTCACCGCACCGCCGAAGTAATAAGCGGCCTTGATTACCGCGGTAACCTCGTCGCCCAGTTTGGCATGTGTTTTGCCCGGCTCGACCGTAACCTCGAATTCCGGTTTTTTGTATTCTTCGACGCGGAAGTTCTGGCCGCCGATGTAATGACTGCTTGATATCTGAATGCGATAAACGCCCAGAGTAGGCTCAGCGCCCAGGGTAAAATCGCCGTCCAGGCCGCCATACTGGTCTGACTGCTTGGCCACATTATAAACCTTATTGCCGCGCTGGTCGTAGATTTCTATATATGCCTGTCGGTTGGGCTGGTTTTGCAGTATCCCGTTATTCATCTGCCTGAGCCAGACCTTGAACCGCACGGTCTGCTCCGGACGGTAAACCGGCCGGTCCGTGATGCAATAGGCAAAAAGCCCGCTTTTTATGCCTGAAGGATGATATTGGTACCAATAACTCATTCCGCTCCAGGCAAGGCGGCCATCGCCTGACTTAACCAATACGTGCAGTTGGCTGTTTTGATTGGTTCTATTCAGCAAGGCAATGCCGTCTTTATCGGCCAGGAGGTTGTGCATAGTTTTATGATAGACGGACTTCCTTCCTTTGTCATCCCAGGTATGCCAGACCTCAAGAACATCTACCTTCGCTTCGGGAACCGGCGCGCCGGTGCGCGCGTCGCAGATAAAATACAGTTTGCCTTGGCTGGTTTGCTTCTCCACCATAGCCAGGTCAGCCAGGACAACCACGGCCCGGCTGTTGCCTAAACTAAGCGCTTGGCGCCCGCTCTTTTTGGCATCATCCGCCGGCGGTTCATTGAGATATGCATATACCAGATACGCGCCGCGCTTGTCCAGCGGCGTTTGGAGCGTTACCTGATTATAGCGGTAGGTACCGTCGTCCTTAAGCGCATCGGTCCAGCGAATAACTTCATTGCCCAGATATTTATCTACAATGCGATATATCCAATTGTCATAGTTATGATTATTCACGAAATAACTGTGCCAGCCGTTCAACACCCAGAATCCCGTCATGCCCTTGTCCGGGTCTATGTCTTCGCCACGCAATTCGTTGAGGAATCCCTCAAGGTCTATCTTGCGCGCCACAAACCATACCTTGGATGCATTGCGGTAACTAAGCTGAAGTTTTGCCGGCTCGCCCGGGAGTTGAACACCGGTCTGGCTTATCATCACCTGAGATGCCTTGATACGCTCTACCTGGGTATTGGCCTTGCCGAATTGAGAGCTTTTCGAGGCATCATTTAGCTTAGCGTATTCGGCAAGGGCGCTGGTGTATTGCTGCCGGCTCTGGTAATAAAGCCCGATGGTGTATTGCGCCTCGTCGGCGATACCGCATTGGGCATAGTCGCCCACGGCTATGCGCAGAAGTTCCAGAACATTCCATTCTGGCGGGAGTTCTATCTTCTTTATCTGCCCGCCCACCAGGGTAATCGTCTCGTTGTCCTTAAGTTCCCAGGGATTATAACTGGCCAGTTCCTTTTGCAGCGGATATGCCCCTTCCCAATAGTACATCCCGGCATAACTGTTCATCCGGTCCATTCCGAAGTGGGTGCGTGCCAGCATCGCCTGGCGGTAGTAACTCAACCCTATGTATTTATGGTTAAGGGTTTTGTCCAGTTCGCGGATTTCCCGGAGCAGATAAAGAATCTTCTGGTCATCGGAACCCTGTTCCGAATAATTCTTCGGCGCGGTCGCGAAGACAGGTTTCCCGTTTTGGTCCAGGCGCAGGCCGACGGGCCGCTTGCGCTGGAGTTGCCAGCGGCTGTTGTATTCGTCAAAATCCCGTTCGCCGGCCGTCTCGGCGGTAAAGTCGTCCCGTTCGCCCCAGTAGCTATACCAGAAACTCCAGTCGTTTTCATAGATGCCGAAACGGCTGCACAGTCCGGCCAAGTCAAAGATACACTCAATGCGCTCGTTGTGCCAGTTCTTAAGTTCGTCATCAGGCAACACGCTCAACGCTTTGTCATCGCCATCGTATCTGGTATAGAGCAAGCGCGCCTTTTCCATATGGGCTACGGCGAATTTCTTGTCATATTGATATGAACAAGCCTGTATGCCCTGCGACCATTGGGCGCGGTGGAACTTTCCACCGGCCCGGGTGCCCCAGTGTGGAATAAGCATATAGAGATTGCCGGCCAGGCGCTCGGCCCGGGCTTCATAAGGAGCGTCCTTGCACAGGGTGACATAATTTTCAGCGGCTTCAAGCGCCTGGTCGAACAATTGCAGGCGTAGCCTGCAAATGATAAGGCGGTCGCTGATATGGCTCTGCTTTTTCCGGTCTGTCTCGGTCTTTAACAGGGTTGCGTATAACTCAGCCGCATCCTTGTAGTTCTTATCATCAAAACACTTATCCGCCTTATCCGATTGCGCCCAGACCATCTCGTTCCAGGGCGCGGCGTGGTTAAATATAAAACATATTCCTATCAACCCGATTAAGACTAAGTATTTCTTTATCATATTCTTGCCTTTCCTTGTTAATATAAACAATAGCTCCTCTATAATATTAGAGCATTAAATACCGTAAATTTGTTGAAAAATCCTATATTTTAGTGAAAAAATATTTTGCGTATTAGGACATATCAGGGATTCCAGTTATGACAAAAACATCATTCTTAATTACTCCGGCATTATGGTATATCCCGCTAAGGCTGTCAATAGTAATTTATCCGAAACAAGCCGGTTCTTAGCGATACTTAATTTTTCGCGGTTTTTGTTTGACTCGCGGTAAGCCATTTAGTAATATTTCTACGATTAGAATAAATTAATCATTAAGCGGATTGAGCGGATGAACGCCATAAGGACGCCATTTGGCTGAGAATTTAATCCGTTTAACCTGCTTAATTAGAAAGGTGATTATATGGAAAAACAGAAAAGGGCGCGGGATGTTTATTTTATATCAGGCGGCATCAGCAAGTTTGCCAAGGCCCGGCCTGACGTAACCTTCCAACCGATGGTTAAGGAGGCTTATGATTACGCGCTGAAGGATATCGGGCTGGAAAACAAGCAAGCGCTTAAGGTTTTTGACGGAAGCGTGGCTTCGTATTTTTCGGACCACTTCCAGCGCCAGTTGATGTCAGGTATCATGGTCCAGGATTACCTGGGACTGTGCCCTTTGCCCAGCCACCGGATTGAAGCCGGCGGCGCTACCGGCGGCGTTTGCTTCCAGGAGGCATACAAGAATATCGCCTCCGGCGAGATGGAGGCCTGCGTGGCTTACGGGTTTGAAACTATGTCCCACGTCAATACCTGGAAAGGCAATGAGTTTATCGCCCTGGCATCTGACGTCAGCTTTGATTACCCGGTAGGCGGGTTTTATTCGGGTTATTACGCCATGATGGTGGCGCGCCATATGAAGGAGTTCGGCACCACCGTGGAACAAATGGCGCACGTGTCGGTCAAGAACCATATTAACGCCTTCCACAATAAATACGCCCAGAAACGCAGACGCCTGACGATTGCCGACGTGCGCAATTCGGAAATGGTGGCCTGGCCGCTGACTATGCTGGATATCTGCGTGATGAGCGACGGCGCCGCGGTCTGCATCCTGGCCAGCGAAGAAGGCGTGGAACGCATCAGGAAAGTTACCGGCAAGACGCCAAAACTGACCAAGGTGGCCGGCATCGGCCGGGGAACCGACGCGATGCGCATGGCTGACCGGCCGCATAAGAACGTGATACTTCTGCCTCACGAAAAAGCATCTGATTATAAAGGGCTGAAATACCCGGGCGTCCACTCATTCCGGGCCGGACGGATGGCTTCCAAGCTGGCTTACGAGAGGGCCGGCATTACCAACCCGCTGAAAGAGATAGATTTTGTGGAACTTCACGACGCCTACACTTCGTCTGAAATACAGACCTACGAGGATATGGGCTTGTGCAAATACGGCGACGGCGGCAAGTTCGTGGAATCCGGGGCGCCGTTTATGCCCAATATTGATTACGGCCTTGGTAAACTGCCCCGCCAGGGCGAGGTACCGGTCAATCCGTCAGGCGGCTTGATTGCCTGCGGACATCCGGTCGGTGCCACCGGCCTGATGCAGGCCGTATTCGCACTGTGGCAACTGCAAGGTTCCATCAAAAAACACCTGGGCGACGATACTATCCAGGTTAAAGATGCCAAGCGCGGCGCAACCCACAGCCATGCCGGCACCGGCACTTATGTCAGTGTTTCCATATTAGAAAAAGCATAGATAAGGAGAATTATTTATGACCAGACAAGCTTGTCAGGAAAAACTAAAACAGCCGCAAAGAACTAAGCTCCCCGAGACCGATGACGGCACGATACTCTTCCGCGTGCCGTTTCCCAAGGATATGAAGGACCTCCATAATATGTCGCCCATCATTATTAAACAGCCATATAGTATCGACTACATCCACAGTTACGGGCAGGACTCGCCCTTTTTTGCCGGGCTGGCCAACGGCAAGCTGCTTGGAACCAAATGCCCGAAGTGCGGTTACGCCTACGGCACGCCCAAAGGGCACTGCGTGGAATGCGGCACCCGGTGCGAGTGGTTTGAACTGCCCCCGATCGGACGGGTGCATACTTTTACGGTTTGCCACTTCGGCAGTGAGGAATTCCTTAAGGATACGCCTTACGTGCTGGCATTGATAGAGTGGGATAAGGTGGATACGCTGTTCTTAACGCGGTTGGTCGGCTTAGACGCATCCAATCCGTCTCTGGATTGGGTCGGGATGAAGGTCCGGGCCCAGTTCAAGCGCAACGCCAAGTTCCGCCCGACTGACGTTTACTTCGTGCCCGAGGAATAATTGATTATTTAGCACGGTCCAGCGGGCAGGTCATGCAGTGCGGGCCGCCTTTGCCTTTTATCAGCTCCGAGCCGGGGAAGGTTATGACTTGGCCGCCGCGCTTGCGGACTTCTTTCTCCACCCGGTCGTTGCCTTCGTAACCGACCAACTTCCGCGGGCCGACCTGGATATAGTTAGCCGCGCATCGCGCGCCTTCTTGGTAACTGATATTAATAATTTCAAACCCCTTTGCCTCCAGATAATCTATAAACCAGGTGTATTCGGGTTTCTTATCCTTGCTATTATAAACCACGCAGGGATAACGGTTGAGGTATTCTTTGTTGGCAATAACCAAATCCCTGTCTACCGGAAGAAACAGGCCGTCTATATGGATAACGCCCTCGGGGAGCATCACTACGACTAACTCGTTCACCTGTTTTCCCAGAACGAACTTCTTCATCTTGGCAAAAGCCGCCTCGTTAGCCCTATCGCAGAATCCGACGACCAGAGTTTTATCAGTTATAAACTCCACACCGCCGCCTTCCAGGATGCCGTCCGGCGCAATCTCGCCTAAAACCGGGATATGCAATTTCTCCGCCACCCGCCTGACCAGCCAGGCATCCCATTTCCGGCCCTTTGCCTGCATAGACATCAGGATCAAGCCTTTGCCTATCATCACTGACAGGTCGCGGGTAAACATCACATTAGGCCGCTTGGTAATATATCCTTGAGCCTGCTTGTCATATTTAAGTATCTCGCCTATCAGCACCGGCTCGACCTGGCAACTTCTCAACGCTTTCAGAAACCGGTCGTATTGGAATTGAAATTTATCTGTATTGACAGCCGACTTGAACCCGAAGAACCGGGCATTGACGTTGGTAACGGTTTTGATTTCATCACCCGGCCGGTGCATCAGGACCTTCTTGAGCGGTGCGTAGCTGTTAAATATATGATACATACATTTTCACCGCAGAGACGTTCACCCCATTAGAGGCGCTCCTCTAACGGGGCAAGAAGACCGCAAAGGTTTAATTTATAATTTATTTCCTATGTATTCTCTGTGTCTTTGTGGTTAATTATTTTTGCATAGTTTCGCGCGTTTGAGCCACGAAGGCATCCAGGCGCATCTCTTCACCCGGATGTTTGGAACCGTCCACGGTCAGGGTCAATACCGGAATATTATCGTGGTTTGATTTGAATTGTTTGAGCAGCGCATCCACAACTGTGCCGGGCATACAGCCGAATGGTATGACGTTAAGGATGCCGTTGTAACCGGCGTGGACATACTCAACGGCCCGGCCCATGCTCAGGATTGCCTCGCCCAGAAGCGCCGGGTTGATATACGGCCGGCCGTATTCTATCACCTCATCGGTAGACGATTCAAGGTAGAAATTCTTTATCCGGCCCGAGAAGTGCTTGCGGATATCGTTGGCATAGCGTTCCTGGAAGAACTGGGTCAATTTCTGTCGTATCAAATTGACAAATTCACCTTCGCGCTTGTAATCATCGTGGCGCAGGTAGTCAATATAATCCAGCCATTCCTCGAAGGGCGGAAGCGTCACTTCGGCACCGTAGCTTTCCAGTTGCCTGATTACATAGTTGTTGGTAAACGGATTACTCCGGACGTATATCTCACCGATGACGCCGATCTTGGGCCTGAGCCTGGAACGGTCAACCTTGATGGCGCTGAACCGCTCGGCCAGCTCTTTGGCCAGAGTTTCTATGCTCTGCCAGTTTTCTATGGCGTTTACTACTTTATCCAATGATTCCTGATAAATTTTATTTGTCTCGCCTTTGTTGACTTCGTAAGGACGGGTCTCGCGGGATATCTTCTGTAACAGGTCAGTCAATATCATACCCTGCCAGACGGCCTTTTTGAACTTGGTCGAGCCGATGGCGGCCATATCGTTGTGGTAGTTGGATGTCTGGTCGAAAAGGACCAGCGGCACATCATTGAGCCCGATTTCATCAAGCACCATCCGATGGAGCTTGTTATACTGCCCGAACCGGCAGGGACCGTTGGCCGAAGGCATAAAGAATGCGCTCTTACCAGGCTGGAAATCCGAAGCACGGGTTTTTTTGATGATATCACCGGTGGTGATAATGCTCGGGTAGCACTCCTTACCGGTGGTATACTTACGGCCGATGGTCAGGCTTTCGTCATCCGAAACCGGCAGGCCTTGGGCTTTTACGCCGCAGGCGCGCATGGCCGCGGCAATGATGAACCCGTGGTCATCCATATACGGGATGTAAATGGTCCGCCCGCCCTGCTCAGCAAACGAGGATAAAAACGGCGTAGCCGAAACCGGTTCCGGCCGGGCCATATTGGACGCGCCCCTGATGGTATCCAGAAACGCCTCGCACCGGGTAAGCATACCTACGTCGGCGGTATGTTCATCTATCTCAAGTATCAGGTAAGGCTTGCCGGCCATTTCCTTGTCAAAGAACTTGAGAACATACGAATCCGGACCGCAGCTGAAGTTGGTCAGGTAGACGCCAAAAAGCCTGGGGTCACGGGCTACCAGCCGGGCCGCGGCCAGTATCTTCTGGCCGGAGCGCCAGTACATATAAGGATAATCAGCCCCGATTTCCTTGCCTAAATTAGCCAGCGGCAAAAAATCTATTGGTATCGCCTGCATACCCAACTGCCTGATTTTTTCCGGAAGACCCAGGTTCAACCCGGAGTCATAAGCGTTGTATGAACGTGTCAGTATCACCAGAGCTTTTTCATCGGGCTTGAGGTTATCCATAATCTCCTTGCCCCGCTGGGCCTGCCACTGGTGAAATTTCTTCTGGGTATCAAACGCCGTTTCCACGGCTTTGCTTATCAGGGTGCTATTTTTTATCCCAATTTTTAACGCCATCTTCTTGAGTGTTTTAGCGATTACATTCCTGCCTCGGTCCATATGGAATACCGGGCGGAGCAGTTTTGCCTTGTATTTGGCGTAATCAATAGAACTGGCAGAGGTATAAGGCAAACCCTGAACGTATGGGCAGTTGTAGGAACGTTCAAAGTCGCTGTTCAACGGCGCCATATTTATCTGCATAGGCAGGAATAAATAATCCACTTTGCCCTTTTCCAAGAGGTCCAGGATATGGCCGTGCGCGGTTTTAATCGGAAAACACGGCTCGGCCAAGACATTTTCAGTGCCCTTCTTGATAATCGAGCGAGTGGTCTCGCTGGAGAGAACCACTTCGCAGCCTAAAGTTCTGAAAAAACTGCTCCAGAACGGGTACAGGTCAAAGAAAACGGAAACACGGGGAATGCCAACCTTGATGTTACATTTCACTTCAGTATCAGGTTTGCCGACGCTCAGAAACATTCGTTCCCGTTCTTTGAATAATTGCGGCATCTTAAGCGATGCCCTTTTCTTCTTGGTTTCGGCATCATCGAATTTACCACAACGCGAACCGTAGGCAAGAGTTTTCCCCGGATCGCCCAAAATGGATTCAAAAATGACCTGATGTATTTCGCAGTTATTGGCGCAATCGGTGCACTCAAACGAGGCGGCCTTGTATTTCCGGTTCCTGAGGTCAAAGCCCTTAAACTTGCTGGCACCCTTGGTTTCATCTATAGCCAGTATGGCCACGCCAACCGCGCCAAGGATATCGTGGTGCGGCGGGACAATAACTTTTTTACCCAGAACCGCTTCGTAAGCCGCCTTGACCCCCCTGTTAAATGCCACACCGCCCTGGAAAAAAATATGGTCGCCTATTTTACGGTTTTCCACTACTTTGTTAAGATAGTTTTCAACGATGGAATAAGAAAGCCCGCCGATAAGGTTATCCTTGGCCACGCCCTGCTGTTTGTAGTAATTGAGCTGCGATTCCATGAAGACCGTGCAACGTTCGCCCAGGGCGCAGGGTTGTTTAGCCGAAAGAGCATTATTGCCGAATTCCTGATCAATCTTTATGCCCAGCTTCTCGGCCTGCTCTTCCAGGAACGAACCTGTGCCGGCCGCGCAAACCTTATTCATGGTAAAATCAATTATCACGCCCTTGTTAAGGCGGATGTATTTGGAATCCTGCCCGCCGATTTCTATAATCGTATCAACATTGATGTCCGTGGATGATGCACCACGGGCGTGGCTGGTAATTTCGTTCTTAATGATGTCGGCGCCGAAAAACTCGCCGGTCAGGTATCGCCCGGAGCCGGTCGAACCGGCGCCCTTAATGACGACATAATCGGCTATTTCCTGCCCGACTTCCCACAAACCCTGGCGCACGGCTTCAATTGGCTTGCCGGCGGTCATTATATATCTCCGGGACAAAACGCTTTTGTTCTTATCTATTACCACTACGTTGGTGCTGATGGAACCGACGTCCACACCAATATAAGCATCTATTTTCTTGTCGGCGGTCTTGTAATAAGTATTCGCTTCGACATTAATAGCGTAATCATCTCCTTTGAGCGGAGGCAGTTTCTTGACATCCAGCTTGCCCTCTCTAATGTATTGTTCTAACTTAGGCTGAACTTGCGTCGCATCAATCCTGGTCTTATAAGTCGCCGCGACCAGAACCGCGCCGATAGCTCCCATTAAAGCGAAGTTCCGGGGTATGACTAGGTCTCCCTCAGACAGCCCGAGAACATCGGTAAACGCTTTGACAATGCCTTTATTGGCCGCTACACCGCCCTGCAAGCTTATGGTTTTATCAATCCGGACGCTTTTAACAATATTGCTCTTGAAGTTGCGAGCCATGGCATGGCAAAGCCCGGCCATGATATCGTGCAAAGGAGTGCCGACCTGTTGCAGGTGAATCATATCGGTTTTGGCAAAGACGCTGCACCGGCCGGCGATGCTGGGCGGACGCTGCGATTTAAGCGCCTCGTCGCCGAAATTCTCTATGGCCACTCCCAGCCGCGATGCTTGCTGGTCCAGGAACGAACCTGTGCCGGCCGCGCAGATGGAATTAGTGGCAAAATCTATAATGCGGGTCTTGTTTATCCGGATAAATTTCGAGTCCTCGCCACCAATCTCGATGATACTCTTTACATTCGGATAAAGCGTGCCCGTAGCGGTTGCCTGCGCGGAGATTTCATTAATGAAGTGAGCCCCGGTCAGTGCAGCAAAGGTTTTGCCGCCCGTGCCCGTCGCTGCTATGAATTCTATGTCGGCCGGATTGTATTGTTTAAATAATTCTTTAAAAATAGCATAAACCATTTTGAACGGCTGGCCGTGCGACCGCCGATAATAAGAAATCATCAACTCGGTCGGTTTGGCTGAATTTATCAAAACCACTTTGACCGTAACAGAACCGATATCAATCCCCAGATAATATTTCATATTACAAATTATATATTCCGTATCTTATATTATTATTTTCCTATTACTTCTTTTCTTAGCGGATTCTTAATAAACTTCTTCTGGCAAGCCAGACATAAATCAAACTTCAATACTTTATAAACCTCATCCTCCAGTTCCTGCTGGTCTCGTAGTTTCAATTGAGACAGAAGCTTTAAAAGCTCGTTTTGGAAATCACGCTTGAGGTCGCTCCTGGATATTTCCATCGGATCATAGGCGGACTTAACCTCAATGGTTACCTCGTAGCGAACATCATCATCCAGCAAAAGTCCTTTTCCACACATATCGCAGATAAAGTGATACATATATTTAGTATAACAAATGCTATAAAATATTCAAGATTTTCTGTTTATCTTGACAGGAACCATAAGGTTTATAATCTTTTGTATATGCATCAGAAATTACTGGAAATACCGTTTTTGCATCTGCCCATATATTCATACGGATTCATGGTAGTATTGGGATTTTTGGTATCAATCCTGGTACTCAGCCGCCGGGCCGGCCGTGAAGGCATCCCCTCGGAGCTAATTCTGGATATTGGTCTTATCGGAATGCTGGCCGGAATTATCGGCGCCCGAATCGCCTACCTAATCATCTATCATAATAATTACAACTGGGTGATACTGAACATCTTTGATGGTAATCTCAATATCTACGGCGGGATTATCGGATGGTTTGTTCCGTTCTTTTTGTTATTTATCAAAAAGAAAAACCAGAACCAATCCGTGCGTAAGGAATCATCTTTTAATCGGTTCATGAAACTTCTGGTTTATTCCTTTATCTGCGCCATTGTTGGGGCTAGGCTGGCTCATCTGGGTATTCATTATTCCGAATATGACTGGGGTATTTTTCAGATATGGCAGGGAGGTCTGGTATTCTACGGCGGGCTGATACTTTCCGTTATCTCGGGCATCGTATATCTCAGGATAAAAAATATACCTGTTCTAAAAATAGGCGACTTAATTGCACCTGGGATAATGCTGGGAGAGGTATTCGGCCGATTGGGGTGCTTCCTTAACGGTTGCTGTTACGGGGCGCCGGCAAATTTGCCCTGGTCAGTATGTTTCCCGGAGCATAGCCCGGCTTACGTTCATCAAGTACAAGCTCACATTATTCCGGACAGTGCGGCCTCGAGCCTGCCGGTTCATCCAACCCAACTTTATTCTTCAATAATCGCCCTTATTTTGTTTTTTGTTCTATCGTTTATATGGTCGCATAGGAAACGGGACGGCATAGTACTAGGGTCTATCGGAATTCTTTATCCATTGAGCCGGTTCATGATAGAATTTATCAGAGGTGATAATCCACCGGTTTTTTTAGGCATGACTGCATCGCAAACCATTAGCATGGCAGTAATAATAATAAGTGCAATATTTCTTTTCAGCCTGAGATCAAAACAGCAGCTATCCAAAACTGACTGACCTGTTACCTCATAATCCGTTCGTAGATTTCTTCTACTTTTCTAACCTGTTTTTCAATAGTAAAATCCCGAATTACTTTAGTCCGGGCATTGTTACCAAATAATATTCTCTTTTCCTTATCCCTGGCCATCGCAACCAAGGCATCGGAAAGATTATCAGGTCGGTCATCCACCACCAGCCCATTCTGGTTTTCATCAACAATATCGGGCAAAACCCCGCGCCGAGCTACAATCATTGGTTTTCCGGCAAACATCAATTCCAGCACTGCCCGGCAGGAGCCGTCTGAACCAGGCACCAGGTATACACCGAAATCCATCAGCGATATCATATCGTAATAATCATCAATATGGTAACCCGATAGTATCACATTACTACCTACGCTTAATTTCTTAATTGGTTTAACCAGAATATCCCTGTAGTAGGTTCCTCGTCCGAGAACCAATAGTTTAAGACCAGGAACTTCTTTAACGGCCCGGGCAAGAGCCCATAGCAAAATATGGAACCTTCGGTGGCGCTGAACTCGGGCGATAATACCGACTACAACATCGTCAGGTTCAATACCATACCTAGTTTTCAACTCCTGATTAGGCTGGCGTGTATTCATAAAAGGCGCTATATCGATTGCTCCACCCACGGCCCAAGTTTTATCAGGCGTAATAGTCGCTTTATACATAGCGAAGTACTTTACGTCCTTCTGCCTAAGCCCCTCGGAAAGCGTAATGTAGGCATCAGTGGCATTGCTCAATAAAGATTTATTCCTTAATGAAGGCGTAAGAACATATCCGGTGTGGTTAGTTCGGACTATTTTCGGACGGAAAGGAATATAATTTAAAAGATTGCTGGCCAGGCGGTGGTCAAAAATACTGTGCGCATGAATAATGTCTATTTTGTTGCGCTTGAGGTAATAGGAAAGCCGCCGGGTATTTTGCCATAGCGTAATTATCTGGGTAAACCTGTTAGGCTTAATAATAAAAGGATCAATGCCCTGGCTTTTGGCGATGCCGGGTAATACTCTTTTCTTAGGCGAATAGCTTGAAGGAGCCGGCAAGCAAGCTAATCTTACATCATGACCATTTTTTTTTAGGCCTAAGCAAAGATTAAGTATGGGCTCGGACGGCCCGGTCCATTTCCAATCGCTGTAGATATGAAGTATTTTCAAAGAATTATAGTTAATAATCCTACAGTTAAATGGGCGGTAGAGGATTCGAACCTCTGACCCTCTGCGTGTAAGGCAGATGCTCTAACCGGGCTGAGCTAACCGCCCATATCTTGAGCACACAGATTAATGCCAATTTACAGTATTGTCAATTAAATTTATATGCCGGAGGAGGCTATTATCCCGGATTTGGTTATTTATTATCTTTAGCGTATTTCATAACGGCCTTGTAGACTTCGTCGCGGAAAACATTTCTGAATATAAATACCTGCAATTCCTGTGCCAAATCCACTTCTTTGGGCTCAAGCATAATATTCCCAAATCTGTCCATAACAATTTCCACTATCGGCCGGAATGGGTTTTGTTGATTCATGCATTTAACTTTAGCTATTTCTCCGGTATTAAGCTTAACAAAACTGCCCAGCGGATAAGGGCTTATACCTGTAAGCAGGTGGCTAATAATTTCCTGGCTAATTACCGAAGTTTTATCTTCAGAAATACGTTTTATAGCTATCATAGGTGGTAAAGGTGCGTATCCTATACGAATGCTGGTTAGATTTTCGTATTTATCAGCTACTTTTATTATATCCTGAAATTGTGATTTTTCTTTTGCCGTAATCTCAGCCAATCCTAATTTTGATAACACCAGATCAAACTTGTCACCGAATTCATGTGTTAGTGCAATAGCACCCAGGGCTGTAAGCGACGTTTTTGATAAGTTACTGGACTTACCGATACACATTGCAATCAAAGCCGTATTAACCGAATGAAGAGCCGACGGGCTGTCAATTACGTATGAATTCATTAGGTTGTAAAGTATCTCATTATTACTGATAAACAACTCAACTAATTCTAATATAGATGATTTAATTTTCTCATAATCAATTTTTTCATTGCGGGCGAATCTGGAAAACATATCATCCATTATCCGAACGATTTTCTTGTAAGAACCAACGGTGTCACTGAAAAAGTTATCTACAATTCTAACTCTTGTTAGGACTTCCATAGACTCTTCAGACAAAAGCTCATAAACTAACTTTTTAAGCTCAATCATATCTATAGGTTTATGCAAAAATCGGTCAACCCAAACTCGCAGAGCTTTCTCTATACCAGCCATATCCAGATTTTTCCCACTCATTAGAATTATTGGTATATTCCGGGTAGCTTCATTTATCTTAAGCATCCGGCAGATCTCGTACCCATCCAGAAGCGGAAGAATCACATCCAAAATGATCAAATCAGGAGTTGATGATTCAATTATATTGAACGCTTCTTGTCCAGTGGTTACCGTGTCAACTTTAAAACCATCAGCTTCTAGCGCGGCTTTAAGAAAGTAGTTTACTTCCTGGCTGTCATCCACAATCATTATTTTTTTCATAAATTAACCTTACTTACTGCGCCAATATTGGCAAAGTAAAAATAAAATCGCTCCCTTTATTGGGTTCGCTCTTAAGCGATATTTCGCCACCATGCATTTCTACAAATAACTTGCAAAGCCGAAGCCCCAGTTTTATTACGCCCAGTTTCCCAAAATCGTCTTCACTTAGTCCCGGTATCTTTTCAAATATTTTTACCGCCTCGTCAGGCGACATACCAATACCTGTATCTTTAATGCTTACTTCTATGAACCGCTGATTTATCTGTTTGGTACCGATTGTAATCTTTCCCCCTGCCTGCGTAAATTTGATTGCGTTATCTATCAAATTTAGTATTATCTGCAAAATTCTGTCAGTGTCAACAAAAACAGGCTTCAACGGTTCGGTTAAAGAATAGCTAACGGATATTTCTTTATTATTTATAAGAGGCCCCATCAGGTTTGCAGCTACTTTTATTAAATTATTAATATTAATTTCCTTTTTATTTAGCGTTATTCTACCGAATTCAATATGTGAAATACTCCAGAGATTGTCTATCAATCTGATAAGTCGACTAACTGAACTTTCTATAAAAGAAAGGCTGTCTAAACAAGATATAGGTTCCATAACCCTCTGCCGGCAAAGCACCACACCCTCTTTTACTGCCATCAATGGCGTACGCAGTTCATGAGTAATCATCGCAACAAAATTATCTTTAATTTCATTAAGCCGGCTAAGCTCTTCGTTAGACTGTGTTATTTGACTGAATGTTTCGGCATGAGCAATACCATCGCCCAAAATATTTCCGATTATATTTATCATATCCATCTCACCCCTAGTAAATTCCTTTATGTAATTCGTGGTCACATTCATTATTCCAATCAGCGCCCCCCTGGATTTCAGCGGCACGCTAACCGTGGTTTTAAGCCCTTCCTTGACGGCATATTCCTGGATATCCCCCGGCAATGCAGATAAATCTTCAATAAATTGAGGCTGCATTAGGGCTGCAATTTTGCCGGCCGTGCCCTCACCGATTTTGACAATACCCACACGCTTGACATATTCTTCTGAAAGACCCACATGGCTTTTCAAAACTAACTCATTCTTGTTTTTATCTAATAAATAAATACCGCCGTAGTTCAAACCCATTAATTCGATTGTTTTGTTCAAACCGTCATTAATAATAGCCATTGAATCAATTGAAGAGTTAGAAACTAAAGAAATCTGGTAAAGAACTTCAAGATTCTTATTTTGTCGTTCAATTTTTAGGTATATTTTTCCAATATCGAGGTATTGAATAAATACCAATATACTAATAAAGATAAACACAAAAAATAATAGAACCATAAGCACGAGGTGAGGAAATGAAGATTCTTTTTGACTCATGAAATGTATCCCATAAAAAACAATAGTAATAGCAAAAAAATTAGCACAAATAGCTGCCAACCAAAATAGCTTGTTCTTTTTAAGATATGCAGAATTTGATGAGTCAGTCCTCATAAATTAGTTATATCAAAAAGCTTATTGTTTGTCAAATATCCTTGCGATATTTTTATAAAATTAAGGATAGCCTAAAATAGTTGACAATATCAATTATTAAAGTAATCATTTAGCAAACATAATTTTTTATATTAATGTGGGGGTGTAGCTCAATTGGTTAGAGTACCAGACTGTCGATCTGGACGTTGCGGGTTCGAATCCCGTCACCCTCGCCAAGTTCGAAGCGTTTATTATAATTTGATGCTTGGTTCATGAACAGCTAATGCTTACAAACCGGCTTAAAATATGAGCCTTTTCGATATTATTTCCAAGCGGGCACTTAAAATTGAAGCATCAGAAATCCGTAAAGCGTTTGATTTAGCCCGTTCGTTAAAAGATCCAATTGACCTTTCCATAGGACAGCCTAATTTTGAGGTGCCTGACCGTATTAAGGACGCCGCGATTACCGCGATCAAAAGTGGTTTTAATAAATATACAACTTCACAGGGTATTCCAGAACTCCGCGATAAACTCATCCAGAGATTCGAACAACGCTTCGGTTTTAAGCCGCCTGACCTGATAGTTACCTCCGCCGTAGCCGGCGCAATTACCCTAGCGCTGATGGTTCTTTTGGATGAAAACGATGAGGTTATTATCACGGACCCCTACTTCCCATCGTACAAACATATGGTTCACATCTCCGGCGGTATATGCAAGTTCGCCAACACTTATCCTGATTTTAGACTTAAAAAAGAATCATTTGAAAAACTCATTACCCCGCGTACTAAGATAATTATCATCAGCAGCCCCTGCAACCCAACCGGCATTGCCTATTCTAAATCTGAAATAATGATGCTGGTTGAATTGGCTGACAAACATAACCTAATACTGATCTCGGATGAAATATATAATTCTTTCTTATATGACACCGATACACTGGAAAGCCCGATAAAATACTACGATAAAACTATACTATTGGATGGTTTCTCCAAAAAATACGGAGTGCCGGGCTGGCGTCTGGGATATGCGGCCGGCCCGCAAGAAATTATTGAACGCATGACTATTTTGCAGCAATGGTCGTTTGTGTGCGCCCCGGCTCCATTCCAAAAAGCAGCTGTAGTAGCGCTTGACTGCGACATGAGCGCCCAGATAAACGAATTTAAACGGCGTCGCGATCTGGTCTATTCTATGCTTAAAAACAAGTTTGATGTCGTTAAACCGGATGGAGCATTTTATTTCTTTCCAAAGGCGCCCAATGGTGACGCAAACACTTTTATAAAGAAAGCGCTAGATAATAATGTTTTGATTGTACCAGGCAAAGCTTTCTCGGAACAAAATACGCATTTCCGTATCTCTTACGCCGTTCAGGAGCAAAAACTCCTTGAGGGTTTAGAAATACTTAACAAGTTAGTATAATGAAGCCATTCCGTATTTTTATCACTCGTCGGATACCTGATTCCGGCTTGGGTTTGTTTAGGAAAAATAATAGGTTTAAAGTCAGCGTCAACCAGCTTGACCGCCCTTTAACACACCAGGAATTAATCCATAATTTGAAAGATAAAGACGGCGTGATCTGTCTGCTTTCTGACAAAATTGATAAGGAAATTATTGACCTTTCTCCTTCGCTAAGGATTATCGCCAATTACGCCGTAGGCTATGATAATATCGATATCGGTTACGCCACCTGCCGGGGAATACTGATAACCAATACACCAGGCGTTTTGACCGAAGCCACAGCCGAGCTCACATGGACACTGATTTTGGCCATTGCCCGCCGGGTTACCGAAGCAGAACGTTTCTTGAGAAAAGGCAAATTCAACCATACTAATTGGTCGCCTACTCTCCTCTTAGGAACAGATATCCACCACAAAACTCTCGGCATTATCGGCGCTGGTCGGATTGGACAATCAGTTGCCCGTAAAGCAATCGGCTTTCAGATGAGAATACTTTACACCGGTCATAAAACAAAACCAGAGTTTGAAAAAGAAACAGGTTCTCGACGTGTTTCACTGTCTATATTACTGAAACAATCGGATTTTGTATGCCTGCACATACCAGGCAATGCCCAAACCTACCACCTTATCGGCATTAAAGAACTCCGGATGATGAAACATACAGCTTTTCTTATCAATGTATCCCGGGGCACAGTGGTCGATGAAAATGCCCTAGTCAAAGCGCTCCGTAACAAAATCATAGCCGGTGCAGCACTTGATGTTTATGAAAAAGAACCTAAAATCCACCCTGGACTTCTCAAGCTTGATAATGTCGTACTTATGCCACATTTGGGCAGTGCCACAGTTGAGACCAGGAACAAAATGGCTGTGATGGCGGCAATAAACCTGATAGCCGGATTGACCGGGAATAGGCCACCCAATCTTATCAACCCAGAAATTTTTTACTCGTAACAATTCGGAAAAACTGATTTTGCCGCGAATATCGTGTAGCACTAAAATGTTGAATTTATCTGGTTTAATTATTATCATTTATTTTAATATTCCAATAACTAAAGATTAATTATGATTCGCAAATTATTTTACATGTTATTTCTCAGCGTAGTGCCACTGACAACCATTATTTTGGTGGCGTTGTACCATACATCATCTTCTTATCAGGACGCCAGCTTCTTCCGAATTTTTCCGCCTCTGCTCACCGCATTTGCTTCGCTAACCTCGCTTTATGCCCTATGCCTTATCGCACTATTCTACTACGTAAACAGCTCCAACAAAACGCTCAAAGAGAAACTTCAGATGCTGGAAAACGGCAATAATGACATAATCTACCAAAATAAAGAATTGCGCCGGCAGATTGATATATTATCTGCTATCCGTGAAGCCAGTCTGGTTTTGACGCAAGATGTTGATTTCCAGACAATTATCAAAAAAGTTCTTACTATAGCGTATCAATTGACATCACCGATATGTTCGTCTAATGCTGATGAAATCACGCTATTCCTCAAGGATGAGGTTAGCGGCAAGTTGCAGCCTCATGCTCAGCGGAAAGAAGATAAAGTTATTTTTGAAGAAGAATTGGACTTAAAACTGATAGACTGGCGCAATGTCAATGAAGCCATGGAATACAATCGGATATTTTTTGCTTCGGACGGCGAAATATACGATTTTACTTTACCCCTTATTGCCGACCGCGAAACGGCCGGCGTGCTCAAGGTCAAAACAGCTATACTAACCCAAGAAAAGAACAGTGCAAAAATAGAAGAAAGAATTAAGGAACTTCAGGAATACCTTGCGGCCTTCAGCAGTATCCTGGCACTTTCGGTTAAAACGCCTCTGCTTTATTCCAAAGCCATTACAGACGGACTGACAAAACTTTACACCAAGCGTCACCTTCTTAATGAACTACCTATTTACTTTGAGATTGCCTCACGCCATATCGAACCATTTTCGATGGTAATGCTTGACGTAGATAATTTCAAAAAGATTAACGATACTTATGGACATGTAACCGGAGATAAAATCCTAAAAGAGGTTGCCGATATCCTGCAACAGGCAGTTCGTAAAAGCTATCCTGCTTATCGTTACGGCGGCGAAGAAATAGCCATTATTCTACCCGGAACCTCTAAGGATGAATCATTCAGTTTCGCCGAGAAACTGCGTAAAAGAATAGAAGACCGCACATTTATCTCAGATAACGGCGAGCGGATAAACGTAACTATCAGTTGCGGTGTCTCCGAATATAATAAATCGATGAAAGATTTTAAGGATATAGTAATTCAAGCCGATAATGCTCTTTATCGTGCCAAGGAAAATGGCCGGAACCAAAGCATTATGGCGGAATGAGTTTTATGACGCAAAGAATTCCGATTACTGAAGATGGCCTAAAAAAGCTTAAAGAAAAATTAACTAATCTTATCAACGAAACCAGACCAGACATTGAAAAACGCCTGGGTGAAGCACGCGAATTGGGAGACTTATCCGAAAACTCGGAATTCATTTCAGCCCGTGAAGAATTATGGCGGGTTGATAACCAAATCTCCGAACTCCAATCAAAAATCAGCAATGCCGATATTGTCTCTGCCCGCGATGTAAACCAAAATGAGGTTGCCTTCGGCGCCTGCATCAAAATTAAGGATTTAGACGCCAATATAGTTGAAGAATATATCCTCGTCGGGGACGGGGAATCGAATCCAGCTGAAAATCGTATCGCAATAACAACCCCTATCGGCCAAGGTTTAATGGGTCATAAGGTTGGCGAAACCGTAAGGATTACCGTGCCAGCCGGAGTACTAAAATACCAGATTATTGAAATTAAATATAATGCTTGATTAAGAAATCATTCCCTGCTTGATTACAAAATCCGAAACATCCCTCCCCGCAAAACGGTCTAAAAGCATTGTACTGACATCAATTGATGGCTTATTACCTATAACAATTTGCGCAACCAGTTTTCCAATCATACCAGCCCGCATAAAACCATAGCCGTTTGAGCCGTTAGCAAGTATCAGTCCTTTTACATTAGGCACCGGTCCGATAATAGGAATTCTATCAGGTGTCGCAGTGCAAAGACCAGCCCAAGAATTCACTACTTTTGCATCAGACATATGGGGAATAAGATAAGAAACTTTTTTAGCAATATCCTCCAAAAAATTACTATCCACCTTTTGTTTGAACATATCAGGATTCTCTTCTTTTTCGGTCGTGCCGTCGCCGACCAGGAGTAAACCTCCAGTCTCGCCGTGAAAATAAACATTTCTGTTCATATCATAGACTGCTGGCATCTCCGCAGGCAACAACGCAGGTGGTTTGAGCACAGCTATCTGTGTACGATAAGGTTTCAAAGGCAGCTTAAGACCCATCATATTACCTATTTCTTTAGCCCAACAACCAGAAGCGTTAATAACCGTCCGCGTGGGAATATCGCCTTCGACGGTCTTAACCGTTTTAATCCTGTCTTGGGATAGCTCAACTCCAATAACCCCGGACATTTCATTAACTTTAATACCATCTCTGCGGGCGGCCTGAACAAATCCGTATGCGATCTGATATGGGTCCATATATCCATCATCCGGCGTGTAAAGGCCGCATTTAAAATCATCGGTATTCATCCAACCAAGATACCTATGCATATCTTTACTGTCGATCCAATCGGCCCTAGCTCCGTATTCCTTAAGCAATAGCTCCGACTGGTGCAGGTATTTTTCTTCGGTATCATTCATCGCCAAGTAAACCAGTCCGCTCTGATTAAAAAGTTCTTTTTTGGCTTCTTGGATAAGTTCTTTATATATCTCCAGAGAGCCCATAACCAACCGAACATCCAACTCAGTATTCCACTGGTGTATCGTCAAACCGGCAGCTTTGCCGGTAGAGCCGCTGCCAATAAGGTTCTTTTCCAGTAAGATCACGTTTTTGACACCACTCTTACCTAAATGATAGGCTATGCTGGTTCCGATTATTCCACCGCCGATAATGACAATATCAGTTATTTTTTTCAAGTTTCGCCTACCTCTATCCGCATCAATTCCGGATCTCTTGATTGCACTTAATTCATTTACCGCAGTACTGTTCTTATTAACTACTCATGATTAGTCAAGTACTGACTAAGAAAGGATTAAATTGATTTCATCACCATAATTTGTTGAATAATATATATTAATGCAAAGTAATAAGCAAGCTGTAAATTACTCAAGCAATACTACTTACTCGTCTGCTGAGCTTTGGCGTATGAACGGAAAAGATTCAAATAAATATCAAATAAGGTGTTGTTAATAAAATTAAGGGTGTCATCCCCGTAACCATAATCAAACTCTTTGACACGAACCAGTGCTTCCAGAGCATCTATCAGGTATTCATCGGACTGATCTTTCTTTTCTTCAACTATTTCCTCTATCGCTCGGCTCATCCGTTGGCGCATCTCCTGCAAATGGAACGAACCATCCATTACTGTCTCACCCTTATTCATAGATTCGCTTAAAATAACCAGTGTTACTTTTTCTGAAGTTATATTGGCAGCTTTACCAAACGATAAATTAGATAAACTGAGATTGATGTCGAATTCCTTTATACGGTCCAGAACTTCTTTGTAATGTTTAACTTTTTGCGGCGAACCAAATACCGCCTGTGATTCAATGGAATCAATAATAGCGGAATAAGTATCTTGCAAGCGTTTCTGGCACAAGGACATAAGATAATTGATGTTGCTCGGAGGATTATCACTCTTAAATATAATGATAGCCCGCGCCCAAGCATCTAAGTAAAAACTCCGGGCCGCTTCCAGATAGGCGTATTTCAACGATCGGACCATAAAATCCTGTGTTACCGGGCTATCCGGTTGAACCACAAATTCGTTCATCTGATCCCGCTCGGTGACCCTCAACAAATAATCTCCGGTAATTAGCCCCTTCTCCACAAAAAGTAACGGTTCAATCTTTTCGGTATTATAATCATTGGGATAAGACTCGACGTTAATAAGTTCTTTCAGCGCCCTTTTTAGAAAATCAAAATTAGGGTCGCTCGCTATCATCTGCCCTAAATATGAATGCTTGGACTGGACATTGGGCGAAGCATTTTTATACAGGCTGACAGCATCTATTAGGTGCATATGATAGAATAAAGCCGCTTTGACGAATCGTCCTGAAGCATTATCGTCCATGGAATCTATTTCGGACAACGCCTTGCTATATTCCATCAGGGCGCGGTAATTAGACTGGTTTTGATAATAGCTATCTCCCCGGATAATATGCTTCTTTGTTGCCGTGTAAAGCGACGAACAGCCTGCTATAAGCAAGCAGATTAATAACATGCCAGCCAGTATTTTTTTCATTCTTCTTTCCACCCCTGTTTTCCTATCAACCTGACAAACACACACGAACCGAGGTTCTCAGTCGAAGTTTTATTGTCCTGCCTGCGGACACGCACCAGCTCTTGGCAAAATTCATCGCCCACCGGAATCAACAAGAAGCCACCGTCAGACAGTTGTTCAACCAACACCTCAGGCACCTTTGGTCCCCCGGCGCTGACAATAATACGGTCAAAAAACTTTTTCTCAGGCCAGCCCAATGTACCGTCAGCTATTTTATAAAATACATTTTTTATGTCCATTTTATTCAGCCTTTGACGAGCTGATTCTAACAGTTCGGGTATCCGTTCTATCGTATAAATCTCGCCAGCCAGCTCGGATAAAAGTGCTGTTTGGTAACCGGACCCGGTCCCAATTTCCAGCACCTTCTCGCATCCTTTAAGGAGCAACTGCTCAAGCATATAGGCAACCATAAACGGCTGGGAAATGGTCTGTCCGTGTCTAATCGGCAACGGGCGGTCTTCGTATGCCTGATTGATATCCTCGGGCTGAACGAAAAGATGGCGTGGAACTTTTTGGAATACCCGGATGACGCGGATGTCATTGATGCCCCGGGCAATAATCTGGGTTTCTACCATTCTCTGCGCGGCTGCAGAAAAATTCAGGTTATCATCGCAACGATTTGTTTTAATATCCGTATCGATAATAGGCGGATTATCTATTTGGGTGGCAGGCCTATATTGAATTTTGATTTCAGAGAACCAATATCTATCACATCGCCATTCTTCAGGCGGTAATCATCAACCGGCTGGTTATTTATTTTGCCAAGAGCACTTTTGCTGAAGTTAACAAACCTAAAACCAAGCTCATCCCTGACAATCATGGCATGGCGCGGCATGATAAACCAGCCGCTGATTTTCAACTCGCACTTGGATGATTTCCCGAAAAAAGTGGTCGTTTTCATTATTGAATAATTAACATCACGCTTATTTTCCTTATAAGTCAAGAAAGCCGTGAACGGGCTGGCACGCTCTTTCTGCTTGATTTCCAGCTGTTTGACGTTGAGCGCAATGGTGTGCTCGGGGTCTATTTTCTTTACATCGAACTTTGCTGCAGCTTCCTGTGCGGTCTTAGGTATTTTGAAAAATATAGAGTAATTCCAGATGGCGATTTCTTCGCCGTCATTCAGGTAATGCTTGGTGATTTTCTCTCCCTTGACGAATGTCCCGTTGCCACTATCCAGATCGGAAAGCACGTAAGCATCATTCTGTTTTTCAATCTTGGCATGGTGGCGTGAAACACCTGGATTGTCTATCTTGACGTCGCAGGTCGGATCACGGCCTATAAGAACTGTATCCTTATCAAAAGTATAAGTATTAACCGGCTTGCGCTCAAATGTTAATACAAGTTCTATCATATTTAATTAGAAATCGGATAAACGCTGACTTTATTGCCGCCTTCAAACTTGACTTTACCGGCAATCAGGGAATACAGCGTATCATCGCGGCCAATATCGACATTTTTCCCCGGTTTATGGCGAGTGCCACATTGACGGACAATTATGCACCCGGGCTTGACCAGTTCGCCGCCGAAACGCTTGATGCCGCGGCTTTGGGCATTACTGTCCCGATCATTTCTGCTTGAACCGCCGCCTTTTTTATGAGCCATATTAATCTCCTTGGTTAATTACGCCTGTTATATATAGATTATTCTAAAATACTGTCAAGTAAAATATCTGATACCCGGCCCGGAAACAACGCTATTCTTCCTTGGGCGTATCCGAAAAATACACAAAATCACCGATGGCCGAAGAAAGCAGCTCTTTGTAATCAACCGGGCTTGATTTATTGGTTTCCACCGGGACAATGGTCTTAAACGAAGCCGGGTAGAGCTTGTAGGAACGGTCTGGCGTGTTGAACTTATAGTAAATATGACCGCTGCCGGCGATAACCATAACCTGGGCATTCTTGTCGTTAACCGACTTCAGGTAATTGGCAACTGATTCACCGAAGGTCTCATCCCAGATACATTGCATCAGATAAAACCGGTCCATCATGCCATTGTTCTTAATCGGGCCTTTTGCATTAGCCATGCCTTTGAACATACTCATCACAAACTTGCGGTGCTCTTCGTTAGACGTATCAATATCCTTGGCAATCAGTTTCTGCTCATCAGGCGACAGCTTATCCCAGCCCACTTCAACCATTTTCTGCTTAAGCTGTTTTTCCACGTTCATCCCGATGGACTTGACGTTGTTCTTCTTGGCATATCTTAAAATATCAATGTAATACTTATAATATGCCCCGAAACCGTCCACGGTATTCTTGTCAAACTCCTCGTCAGGCATCTTGCCGTTCATATAGTCGTCGATTACCTGCTGTTTGGAGCGATAAAGGAATTCCATGGCCAGCGCCGTCTTGGGATTAATCTCGCGCATCCTTTTTAACACCTTGAGTTGCAAGTCGTGGTGCGCCACGGTCGTATGCGACTCGGCCACGTAAACCGCCTGGATACCCTTCAAACGGCTTATCATCGTCTCGAAATCTATCACTTCCTTGGTCGAAAGGTCCAGATACTTGGCGTATAATTCCGGGAAATCCATCTTCTGGAGCATGGCCAGCGACTTCTCAGCGTTCTGCTTAAGGACTTCCATCTGATTCGCTCCTGCCTTTTCTTCCGGTTTAGCCTCGTTTGTCGGCGCGCTACCGCAATATGTGTTGAATATAAAAGATAAGACTAACCCGCAGCCAATGATGATAATCTTCGCTGTTTTCATTAATTACAACTCCTTTGATTGTTCGCACCGATTCAATAGCGTTTTCCAAGAAAAGTCTATATTCCCCTCGATTATCGCGATATCCTCGTCTGTCAAACCTTTGAACCGGCCCTGCGCCTTGATATATTGCCGTAACATCTCCGCACGGGTCTGGCTGGACTTGGGCTTATTGCGCGGTTCTTCCGGATTGGGCAGGTTAAGCGTATATTTTATTCCGTTCTCGACTTCGTAAAGCGGGAAATATCTTGTAAGCACGGCTAACCGGGCCAGCTTGATGGATAATTCCGGCAATGACTTCCATCCCGGCAGGCACGGAGCAAATATATGCAAGAACTTCGTGCCGACAATGCTCTTGGCCTTCTTCATCTTCCGGACCAAATCGTCCGGATAAGCCACCGACGCGGTCGCGGCATAAGCAACCCTGTGGGCGACCATTATATCCATAATATTCTTCTTGGGTTCGCCTTTCCGGGACGGCGTAGTTGTCGTCCAAGCGCCCCAGGGCGTGGCTGAACTCCGCTGGATGCCGGTATTCATATAGGCTTCATTGTCATAACAGGCGTAAATAAAGTTCTCCTGCCGTTCGGCCGCCCCGGACAGCGCCTGCAACCCGATATCGAAAGTGCCGCCGTCCCCGGCCCAGGTCAGAACCGTGATTTCCTTCTTGCCCAAAATGTCCAGAGCCGCCCGCACGCCCGATGCCATCGAGCCGCCCGTCTCGAACGCGGTATGGCCCAGCGGCACCTTTACGGACGCATATGGGAACGGGCCATCGATGATAGACCAACAGCAGGCCGGCAGGACAATCACCGTCTTCTTGCCCAGCGCCTTCAGGGCCAGTTTCATGGCCAGCGCCCCGCCGCAACCCGGGCAAGCCACGTGGCCCGAACGCATAAAATCCTGGTCCGGAACTTTGCCTTTGAATATCATACCAATTCTTTCTTCAACTCGACCCAGATCGACCTGTCCGCCGGCGTTTTGGCCTTCTTGGTCTGGTAATAAATATTTTTTATCGTATCCGGCGTGACGTCGCGCCCGCCGATGCCTACGACATAACTGTAAATCTGCGGCTTCCGCGGCGTATTGCACATCGACGCCTTGAGCTCCTGGCAGAATATCCCGCCCACGCCGAAAGAATTATTCCGGTCTATCACCGCCACCTTCCTGGTCTTGCTCAGCACGCTGATGATGGCCCTGGCCGGGAACGGCCTGAACAGCCTGACCTTGAGCAATCCCACTTTCTCGCCCTTCTTGCGGAGCTCGTCAATCACGTCGCGGCTGGTCGAGGTTATCGTCGCCGAGGTCAACAGAATAATATCCGCGCCGCCGCAACGGTACGGCTCGATGATGCCATAACTCCGTCCGAAAGCCCGCCCGAAATCGCGGTCCACCTGCTTGGCCACATCCAGCCCACTTTCCATGGCCCGCTGTATCTGGTATTTGAATTCCATATTGTATTCCGGCGTGGTCAGCCCGCCGAATGATGACGGTTTATTGATGTCCAACTGGAACGCCGGCTTGTAAGACGGCAGGAACCGGTCCACTTTCTTCTGGTCCGGCACGTCCACCGGCTCGGAGGTATGCGAAAGAACAAAAGCGTCCAGCACCACCATCACCGGCAGATAGACCCGCTCGGCAATCCGGAACGCCTGGATAAGAGTATCAATCACTTCCTGGTTGGATTCGCAGTAAATCTGCATCCAACCGGTATCGCGCTGGGAAAGCGAATCGTTCTGCTCGGTCCAGATATTCCAACCCGGCCCTATCGACCGATTGACATCGGCCATAACGATGGGCAGGCGGGCATTGGCCGCCCAGTGAATCAACTCGTGCATCAGCAACAGCCCCTGGCCGCTGGTGGCCGTAAAAGACCTGGCCCCGGTCAATGACGCGCCGATACAGGCGGCCATAGCCGAGTGCTCCGATTCCACCTTGATGAACTTAGCCTTCAGCTGGCCGGTCCGGCAGAATTCGGAAAGCATCTCCACTATCTGGGTCTGGGGCGTTATCGGGTAAGCCGATATCACCTGCGCCCGGGACAGCATCGCACCGTACGATACACAATGATTACCGGAAATTACTTGTTTCATTTCTTAAAGGCTGTTAATCACGGCCCCGCCTTAGCGGGACGGGATGTTACAGCGTTTTAGACCCCGCCGAATGGCAGGGGCATAATTCCTTTATCCTTATCTCTGTTCTTCGACCAAGCTTATGGCCCGGCGCGGGCATTCGGTCACGCACACGCCGCAACCCTTGCAATAATCGTAATTGAACTCGTAGCCCGAGCTTTTCTTAATCACGGCCATATCCGGGCAGAAGATAAAGCAGTTATCGCATTTATTGCACACCCCGCAGCTGAAACAGCGGGTTGATTCTTTATGAAGCACATCGTCCTTATAACCCTGGAGCACCTCGTCAAAACTATTGGTCCTCTGAGCCAAAGGCAGTTTCTGCAACCCCATCCTCGGCTCCGTTTCAAAGTAAGCCGTATTGAGCTCCTCGAACGCTACCGGTTTGGTTGTTTTGGGCTGAGGTTCCTTGACCCTGCCCTTAACCAGGTATTCATTGATAGCCAAAGCCGCCCGCTTGCCCGCGCCGATGGCCTCAACCACGGTGCGCGGCCCGGTCAGGGCATCGCCGCCCGCGAACACGCCGTTAACCACGGTCATGCCGTTGCCGTCGGCACGTATCCAGCCGTCATTCAACACGCCCGGCGGCAGGAACGAAGTGTCAACCATCTCGCCGATGGCCGTAATGATGCCGTCCAGCTTGACCTTGAAATTGGAGCCCTTTATCGGCACCGGCGACCGCCGGCCGGATTTGTCCACCGGCCCCAGCTTCATCCGGATGCACTCCAACCCGGTTATCTTAGAACCCTTGGTCAATATCTTTACCGGGGCCGTCAGGAATAGGAACGGTATCTTCTCCTCCTCGGCCTCGTGTATTTCATCAGGAATAGCCGGCATCTCGCCCTTGGTCCGGCGATAGATAATAAGCGGTTCCTTGCCCATCCGGAGCAGGCTCCGGGCCGCGTCCATAGCCGCGTTGCCGCCGCCGATGACCGCAATCTCCTTGCCCAGCCTGGGCTTATTGCCTTTGGCCAGCATATCCAGGAACTCCAGCGCCGGGATAATGTTCGGGTTATCCTCGCCCGGGATACCCAGTTTACGTTCCAGGTACGCGCCGGTGGCGATGAACACCGCGTCATATTCGCAGGTCAAACCGGCAAACGATACATTCTTGCCTATCCTGACCCTGGTCTTGACATTTACGCCCAGTTTGATAATCCGGTCTATTTCGGCCTGGGCAATCCGCTTGGGCAACCGATATGAAGGTATGGCATTGGTCAAAAGTCCGCCCAGCCGCGATGATGCCTCAAATATAGTCGGACGATACCCCATCAGTGCCAATTGGTAAGCGCAGGAAAGCCCGGCCGGTCCGCCTCCAACGATGGCAACCTTCTTGGCCTTCTTCCTGGCCGGCCTCTTAAAACCCAGCTTCTTGGCCAGCCCGTAATCGCCGATGAACCGCTCGACATTATGCACCGCGATGGCCTCGTCGTAAGAAGCCCGGTTGCAGGCCGTCTCGCAGGGATGGAAACATACCCGCCCGCAGGTAGCCGGCAACGGATTATTCTTGGTCAACAGCTCCCAGGCCTGGCGGTATTTATTATTATTGAGCAGGTCGATATAACCCTGGATTTCCTCGCCGGCCGGACAGGCGTCGTTGCAAGGCGCCAGTTTATTCTCGTAAACCGGCCGGAAATTGCGCCAGGAACCGGTCTTGTTATAGAGAGTCGAGTCGAACGAAATTGCCCAGGGCGGTAGTTTTTTCATACTTATAAATTAATCAGTTTATTATGGCTTTTAACGATACTGGCCGCTTCTTCCGCGGCCTTGACATTGGTAACCGGGTCAGACGGCACGGCCAGTCCGATGGATTTCCGCAGGATTGCTAATTTCAGGCCGACGCGCAAAGGCAGCCGGCATACCGCGCCCAGGATGGCCGTATTGACAATCGGCGCCGTCTTTGCGCCCAGATGGTATTTGATAGCCACGCCGGTCGCGTCCACCGTGGCCACGTTGAAACGCTTGGGGAAGTTTAATTTATCCGAATCCTTATTGCTGTTAATCAGTATCCAGCCGCCGTCCTTGAGTCCGACGGTAACGTCGACCGAGTTCAATAGCACCGGGTCAAGCACCACGATATGGTCCGGCTTGTAAATGCGGCAACGAATCCGGATAGGTTTGGTATCGATGCGCAGGTAAGCGGCCACCGGAGCGCCGCGCCGTTCCACGCCGAATTCCGGGAAGGTCTGCACCGACTGGCCCTGCCTGAAGAAGGCATCCGCCAAAATCTCAGAAGCCTTAACCGCGCCCTGGCCGCCGCGGCCGTGAATGCGAATTTCAATCATAACCGTTAAACGAAGAACATCTTTGCGGTTTCAGAATTTAGTGACTTCGTGTTTGAATAATCATAATGATATCCCCCAACGGGTCAAGAAAAAGAGATAAATTAAGGGAAAAGGGCGGCGCCAAGTAGCCGCACTCTACATACTACCTATCTTAGTGCCAGTTAGAGCCTGTGAGTTATGCTTCGGCAGTTGGAGCAAAGCGACTTACTGCCGAGCATCCTCGGCTGTAACTCATTACATTCTAACAGCCGATGGACTGGCACTTAGATCCCGAGCGTAGTCTCGGGGCCTACTACATACTAAGTAATATAAATTGACATTATCCCGAATCAAGCTTAAATCGTCTTTTGTCAAAGTTTATCCCCACGGATTCTGGCAGGATGGTAAAATGAAAGACAACGACCCTGTCTCAACGGCAAAAAATTCCATGTTCTGCCCGCATTGCGGTAAAAGGAACTTCTTCCTCAGGCTGGATTGCCGGCATTGCGGCAAGCCCATAAAGTCACAGTCCCAGCTTGACGCGGAACTAAAATCCATGTGGGAAAACCTGCCGCCTGAAGTGCAGAAGAAAATAGAACGGAAAAACGCATCAGACCTGGAACGGTATTTCCGTGAAACCGCATTGGCGCGCAAGAGCCTGAAAAAGCACGTTATCACCATCGCCGTTGTTCTGGGCCTTATCGGACTATCCAGCGGCCTGTTCATCCTGCCCGATATCCTATTCGGCGCGCTGGCCGGATATATCCTGTGTAAAATGCAGGGCGGCGCCTTTTGGGGAATAGCGCTTTTCAGCGGAGAATATGCCATATCCCTGGCCATTAAATTCGACATGATGCCCGCTCAGTTTCTCGTCCTTACCGGAACATTTGGCCTTATATTGTGCGGAATATTCGGCCGGTTTTATGGAGCGCGCCTGGAAATGTATTACGCAGGCACAGATGATTAGTGAATAGAATCTATGCTCTTCCTGCCCCGTTATGCGTTGTGTTTCCCGTCGCAACGGGAGCAAATCCCGCCGCAGCGGGAGAGGCACGCCTCTAAAGGGGTGAATGTCTCTGTAATTATTGGCAGTTTGAACAAAGCCCTTCGGGAGCATTTTTTTTCCACGGTAGTATGGGTTTTCGATATGCCCGGCACCCGTTTGCGATACGGATAGTACCCGTTTGCGATAGGCCTGATACCCCTTTGCGATACGCCTGATACCCCTTTGCGATACGGCCGGCACCCGTTTGCGATACGCCTGATACCCCTTTGCGATAGGCCTAGTACCCCTTTGCGATACGCCTGATACCCCTTTGCTATAGGCCTATTACCCCTTTGCGATACGGCTGGTACCCGTTTGCGATAGGCTTAGTACCCCTTTGCGATAGGCCTGGTACCCGTTTGCGATAGGCCTAGTACCCGTTTGCGATACGCTTAGTACCCCTTTGCGATAGGCTTAGTACCCGTTTGCGATAGACCTGGTACCCGTTTGCGATACAGGTATTAGGGGTTAAGGGGGAGGGGGGTAGGTATCTCCCCCCCCCTCCTAAATGGATAAAAACGAATTAAATGAAGAATTAAGATAAAAAGGGGTTATTTTAGGAAAACAGCGCCTTGGAATGGGCTAAATTAGCGGGATTCAGCCGAAGGTGTGCCCTACTTCGCCCTCCGAAGTAGCCGAAGGGCTACGAAGGACGGGTGTCACCGGGTGAAATCGTGGGTTTATCCCCGGCCGCCTGCCATTTGCCCTTAAATGATTTATAAGCCATATAATTTCTCCTCCTTTGGTTTTTACAAACTACGCCCTGCACATCAGTCAAATTACTCGTTACAGCCGACGGGAAGTATCTCCTTGACTCTCCAGAAAAGACTGCAGGCACCTACCCCGTTCCACAAGCAAAAAAACGGCGCGCGCCGGATTACTCTATTATCTCTGACGGTGCGAAAACTGCTACTGAGTGCAACATATAGCCGAGGGTGCCGCTATAAATCCAACTCATTGTATTTAAACCTGGAGATATCACTGCTTGAGTGCTGCATGCCCCCGTATTGTAATTGCTGATTTGGTCCCATCTTTCCATAGATGTGGAAGTAGTAAATGAACCGCTGCCGGTCTGGCCAACCACATCAACTATCCACGCTCCGCTATTCGGTACAGTAACATCGGTAGATATAGTCGTAGCTGATAAATATGTCATGTTAGCTGCAACTATCTCCGGGGCTTGTTGTTTTACGTTGTTAAGCGAAATGGCGCCGCCAACACAATTACCAACGACGCCGGGATAAGTAATAAGAACCGTGTTGGAGCCGGCAGGCGGATTCAGCATATAATATAAATCTATCCCCACACCACCATTTCTATCAATCAGGCTTTTAGTCGAACCCGGCACTGTTGACATATTGACGCCATTAAATTTGACGCTGCTTATCCGGGAGGATGTGATACCACCGCCGTTGCATACGGCGCCGACAACCAAAACACGATTGTTACCGATGCCGACTGTGTGTGTCCAGCTTATTGTAGAACTGTAGGTACTAGTGCTGGCGCTGGAAGCATCGAACGTGATGGTCTCGGCTGTGGCAGTAACGGCTGTGTAATCCTGAGCCGATTGATTAGTTCCGACATTGCTATACGTCCGCTGTGAAGAATTAAACGCGTATCCGGATTTTAGCGGTGTAACGGCGCCTGACCAACCGGCGCCGACCTGCGCGCTATATACCCCGGAGCTGTTGGTAACGGTATCGGGACCGCCCAGCGGCAGGCCGCACATTGTCACCCCGGCCAGCGGTACGCCGCTGACAGCCACCGTCCCGGAAATAGTATATTGAATAAGTTGCGAATCAAGATGTTTAATCAATGTCCGCAAGGCAACTTTGACATTGGCCGCGGCTTCGCTGGCGCTTAACATGCCGGCGACATGGGCAAACCCGGCAGCCACGCAGTGGTACTGGTCATCGGGGTCGCTGTGCAAATCCTGGTACCAGCTGTCGTGATATGCCATATACTCGCATAAAAACGTTTGCGGATCGCCGGTCCAATCAATCCAGGCCGTTGCGCCCAATCCGGAACCGTTGATAGCCTCAGCGATGGATTCCAAAGGTAATGAGGAATTCCGCACATATCCTGAAGATTTTCCGGTATCAGGAGGCGCCGGGGTCGGTTGTGTCGGCGCCAGGTAGTCGCCGTACCAGGAAGAAAGGTTCCGGGCGTTGTATTCCATTTCAAACGTTTTAGTTAAATAAGATATGTCCATTCCATAACTCATAATCGCCACAGGATGAATCAGACCGGTAATCCGCCAAAAATCGCCGGTAGGCGCAGCCGGCGGCGACCACGAGCCGACATCCTGATAATCAACCTCGAAATCGCCATTGCCTTTTGGATTGATGCCTGCGCCGCCGGGGAATTCAGGGAAATAAGAGTAGATGTTGTAGCCGCGGCCTTCCCAGTTGGCCCCTTGCCAGCCGCCGGGATTTTGTGACAGGTTGGTGCTGAATTCGCGAAGCATCTCGTTGGTGTTGGGCCAGTAGCCGGTAAGCATTATGTTATTTGTCGGCCCGGTAGTAGTGAAACTCCAGACATTGCCTTGAGTTGTCAGGAAGGCATTTTTGGAGTCCACCCGCCAGTAATATGTCGTACGTACGGAAAGTTTCCCCGGGTTATAAGTGGTTCCGGCCTGATTGCCGATAAATGTTCCCGGCGCGGTTGTGCCGAAATAAACATCATAAGAAGTTGCGTCGGTGGCTGAAGCCCAGGAAAGTTGAGCGGTGACTGAACAGGAGATTGCACCATTAGAAGGACTCGGTGATGCTGCCTGGGCCGGCGGCAATGATGTTGTAAAACTCCAGACCTGGCCTGTGGTTGTCCCGCCGGTGTTCTTTGAATCAACCCGCCAATAGTAAACTCCGTTATCGGAAAGCGTCCCTGGATTATAAGCGGTTCCGGCCTGATTGCCGATAAACGTTCCCGGCGCGGTTGTGCCGAAATAGACATCATAAGAAGTTGCGTCGGCGGCTGAAGCCCAGGAAAGTTGAGTGGTAGTTATGACACCAGCCGCGCCTTCAGCCGGATTAGGCGTGGTTACCTGTGCCGGCGGTGCCGGGTTCTTCGTCGTAAAACTCCAGACCTGACCTGTAGTTGTGCCGGTAGAATTCTTTGAATCTATCCGCCAGTAATAAATGGTAGTGAAAGCAAGAGCACCCGGGTTATAGGTTGTGGCTGTAGTTCCTGTTTGAGACAATGGCGGCGGGTTGGTTGTGCCGAAATAAACATCATAAGATGTTGCATCTTCGGCAGAGGCCCAGACCAGTTGGGTGGTAATGGAAACATTGGCCGCACTATCAGTGGGGATAGGCGATGCGACCTGTGCCGGCGGGGTCGGCGGTTTGGTGCTAAAACTCCAGATATTTCCTGTAGTCGTTCCCCCGCCGTTCTTAGAATCTATCCGCCAGTAATAAGTGGCGCTGAAGGCAAGAAATCCCGGATTATAACCTGTTATGGCAATATTTGTTTGTGAAATAGGAGGCGGATTTGCCGTGCCAAAATAGACATCGTAGGATGTTGCCCCGCTGGCAGATGCCCAGGCCAGTTGCCTGGTGATAGAGATATTCGCAACACCATCAGCCGGATTGGGCGATGTTACCTGCGCCGGAGGAGGCGGCGGCGCTTCTGTGGTAAAACTCCAGACAATGCCGGTTGTTGTGCCGCCGGAATTATTGGAGTTAACCCGCCAGTAATAGAGCGTGCTGTAAGAAAGCGTGCCGGCGCTGCAATATCCGTAAGCAGTATGGGTTTTATAATCCGGCGGATTAGATGTGCCTAAATAGACATCGTAGGAAGACGCACCAACGGCTGAAGCCCAGGACAATTGGGTATTGATAGACACATTGTTTGCGCCATCAGCCGGCGCAGGAGATGCAACCTGAACAGGCGGATTAAGAGGTGTCGTTGCATCCGCCTCATTAGACCAGGCGCTGCTTCCGACATTATTATCTGCGCATACGCGGTAATAATAGGCGGTTGCTTCAGTAAGGCCGGTATCGGAATAAGATGTGATGCTTGCGCTGACGGTATCAATCTGGTTATAGGTACCGGCTTGCCCGCCAGAGGCGGGTGCACGTTCTATTTTAAATCCTGTTTCATCCGCGGAGTTATCCGTCCAGGTGAGGTCAATCTGGGAAGCAGAAACGGCATTGGCCGCAAGGCCGGACGGCGCATTTGGCGCCGCGACATCGGTTACGGTGATAGTAATCGTTTCTTCGGCGGCGAGATAGGTCGGGTCTGTTACCCTGAACCTGATACCTGTATAAGTCCCCGCATTGTTATATGCAGGCGTCCAGGAAAATGTATGGGTGGCTGCATCAAAACTCGCCCCGAGCGGCGGATTAGATATCGTATAGGTCAGGGTATCTCCGTCCGGGTCTGTACCGGAAATGGTGAGTGTCAGTGTTGCGCCTTCGGCAATGGTTTGATTGCCGATAGGACTAAGTACCGGCGCTCTATTTGCAACCGTTGCGCTGCTGCCGCTGCTTCCGCCTCCGCCACCGCAACCTCCGTAGTTCAGCGCGGTGATATAAGCAATAAACATAATAACAATCGCTATTTTCAACAGGGAATTACTGCGCATATGAAGCCTCTGGCGCCGAAGCGCCATGCCCCGATGGCACATCGGGACACTTTCTTTTCCGAGTTATTTTAGGAAAGAATATATCTTAATTAAATACATTCTAAGCTCATTGGTGAATTTTGTCAAGGATTTAGGCCACGCTAATGCGCTATGTTATTACTCGTATCTGAGCGCCTCTATGGGATTGAGGCGCGAGGCGCGCCAGGCGGGGTAAAATCCGAAGAATATGCCTACCACCGCGGAGAAACCAAACGCCAATAAAACCGAACCTAACGAGACCAGCGCTGAAAAGCTTTCCTTGGCGCCGGGAGAACCTATGCCGCTTGAGATGGCGTTTGCCGCTACGCTTGCCGCCACCATACCCATTATGATGCCGAAAATGCCGCCGATAGACGCTAATACCACGGCTTCGGCCAGGAACTGCAATAGGATATCCTGCGGCCCGGCTCCAATCGCCATACGCAACCCTATCTCCGGCGTCCGTTCCGTTACGGAGACGAGCATTATGTTCATCACGCCGATTCCGCCGACCAGCAGGGAGATGGAGGCGATTATGCCCAGAACCAGCGTCATTATCCGGGTGGTCTTGACTATGGCCTTGGTTACGTCGGTCATATCGAATATCGTGAAGTCGTCCTCGGCGCCCGGGCGCAGGCGGTGCCGCTGGCGTAAAATGGAGATGATATCTTCTTTGGCCGGCTGAAGCGCCTTAAGCGAGGAGGCGCTGATGATTATCTGGCTGACGTTATTGAACGGGGTGCAGTAGAGGAAACGCTGGACGGCCGTCCAGGGCGTAAAGACGGTATCGTCCTGGTCCTGCCCCATTCCGGAACCGCCCTTTTTTTCCAGGACGCCTATGACGCGGAACGGCATATTCCTGATGCGTATCATTTTGCCGACGGCATCGCCGTAGTCGAACAGTTTTTCTTCCACGGCGGCGCCGATTACGCAGACCTTGTTGACGCTTTTGACATCCGCCTCTGTGAAGAAACTGCCCCGTGCCACCTTTATCTTCCTTATTTCCAGATATGCCGGGGCGACGCCGCGAATCTGGGTGCCCCAGTTTCTCTGGCGGTAGACCAGCTGGTCCCAGGCCTGCGAGACCGGGCTGACGGCTTTGACATAAGGGCATTCCCTGAGGATGACATCGCCGTCCTGGGCAATCAAGGTAGGACGCGTCCCGCCGCCGGATTTGAAACCGCCGGTGGAAGCACTGCCCGGCGAGACCATCAGCATATTATCGCCCATACTGCCGATTTCGGCTTTTATCTTTTCGGTTGCCCCCTCGCCCAGGGCGATAATCGCGATAACCGCCGCGATGCCGATGATAATACCGAGCATGGTCAGCACGGACCTGAGCTTGTTCTTGAACAACGCCCTCAATGCCACCCGTAAAATAATGAATAGATTCATATAATCTGCCCGTCGCGTATGTTTATCAGGCGATGGGCGTAAGAAGCGATGTCTTTCTCGTGGGTAACCAGGATAATGGTGATGCCTTTTTTATGCAGTTCCTTTAAAAGGTCCATTATTTCGTAACTGGTTGCGGAATCAAGATTGCCGGTCGGCTCATCGGCCAGCAGGAGCGGCGGCTGGTTGACCAGCGCCCGGGCAATCGCCACCCGCTGTTGTTCACCGCCGGAGAGCTGGCTGGAGTAATGGTATATCCGGTGCCCCAGCCCCATGCTTTCCAGCGTGTCTTTTGCCCGCTGGCGTTTCTGCCGGCCGGTGAGATTACTGCCGTAGAACAAAGGCAATTCGACATTTTCCAGGGCCGTGGTCCGGGCCAGGAGCTTGAAGTTCTGGAAGACGAAACCTATCTTCTTATTGCGGATGCGCGCCAGGGCCAGGCGCCCCAATTTGGTCACTTCCGCATCGTCCAGAAGATATTGGCCAGAGCTTGGCTGGTCCAGGCAGCCGATAATATTCATAAGCGTGGTTTTGCCGGAGCCGGACGCGCCCATAATGGCGATGAACTCGCCCCGGTCAATGGTCAGCGAGACATCCCTTAGAGCCGGGATATTGACCTCGCCCAGCCGGTAAATCTTGGCAATGTGGTTCAGGTTGATAAGCATTCTTAAAAATGGAATTTGGCTTTCCGCCCCTGGTCGCTTTCCGTTTCCTCGATAATGCCGGTAATAATCTCCTGCCCCTCGGTGATATCGCCTTTAATCACTTCGGTGAATTTCTCATCGCTTATGCCGATGTTTATGGTAATAGGCTTCAATCCTTTGGATGTTTTTATCCAGAGCTGGACCGGCTCCGGCGCCGGATTGTTCCCTGCTGTTTGAACACCCTGTCCGGCCGGCGGCGGGGAATCAGGCGCGTTGTCAATCATAGACGGGTCGGGCCTGAAACGCAATGCCGCATTGGGCACCTTGAGCACATTAGTCCGCCGGGCCACTTCAAAGATAAGGTTTGCGGTCATGCCGGGGAGCAGTTTTTCATCGGGGTTATCAGCGCTGACGATTACGATGTAGGTGACCACATTCTGGACCGTGTTAGGCGAAAAGTTCCTTTGGACCGCTTCACCCGTGAATTGGATTTGCGGATAGGAGTCCACGGTAAAGGTGACCGGCTGGCCCATCCTGACCAAACCGATATCCGACTCAGAGACGGACGCTTCTATATGGAACTTTTTGAGGTCGGTGGCGATGACGAAAGGCGGTTTTTGGGAATAGTTGCCCACTGTTTGGCCTTCCTTTACATCGCGGGAGATGACCACGCCGTCCACCGGGGCTTTTATCGCGGTGTATCCCAGATTTATCTCCGCCTCCTGTAGCCTGGTCTTGCTCTGCTCTATCGAGGCCTTGGAGCTTTCAAGGTCCGCTATCAGGGCATCGCGGTTGGCAATGGCGCTGTCCAGTTCAGCTTTGGAAATCAAATCCAGTTCTGACAGTTCATTGGCCCGTTTCAGTTCTTTTTCCGCCCGGATAAGGTTGGCTTTGGCCCGTTCTATCTGCGCCTGGCTCTGCCTCAGGTTGGCTTTTTCCTGGACCACCCGCATCTCATAAGCGGCCGGATCAATCTGGGCCATAATATCCCCTTCCTTGACCCGGGAATTATTGTCCACGTATAATTTGGTGATGGGTCCGTTTATCCGGCACTCGACCTGGACCAGCCTTATCGGCTGAAGGGTGCCCGTGGCGCTGACGGTCTGGGTGATATCGCCCTTTTCCGCCTTGACCGAACGGAACGATATCTGATTATTAGCCTGCGTAAACCAGCCCCAGCCATACCAAACGGCGGCGATGATAATAACACTGATGATGATAAGTTTCTTCATTCTTATTTTTCTCCTATCGTTTTCTTGATGAAGGCGATTGTAATTTGATAGTCATACTGCGCCTCGGCCAGCTGTGACCGAACATTTGTCAGCATTGCCTGGGCATCGGTCAGTTCCACGGATGAAGCCGAGCCGATTTTATAACGCTTCTGGGTCAGGTCCAGGTTTTCCTCCGCCTGCCGGCCGATGGACGTGGTGAGCGATAATCGTTCCCGGGCATCTTCCAATTGGTCGCCGGCCCGGCTGAGTTCCAGGTATATATATTGCTCCAGCTCGGTCTTGGTTGCCCGGGCGATTCTCAGACTTGCCACGGATTGGTCTATCAGACTGGTCTTTCGGAATCCGCTGAAAAGATTCCAGTCCAGCAAGGTTCCGAAAGCCCAATTCCAGACTAGCGGAAAATCACTGCCGCTCCAATTATAACCGTGGTTTAACGAGAGTGAAGGATATAACTCGGCGATGGCCCTGTCGACGGCGGCTGAAGCGGCCCGGACACGCGCCGTCTGGGCAATCAGTCCGGGATGATTCGCCCTCGCCCGGGCGATAAGCTCGTCAAAACCGGACTTAAATTCCTCAAGGGCGGGCTCTTCAATCAGGTATTTGGTCCTTTCGGCCAGCCCCAATGTGTTGTTGAGCGTCGCCCTGGCCGTCTTCAAGCCATTTTGCGCCCTGACCAGATTAAGCCGGGCATTGTTCAGGTCAACCTCCGACCTGGTAATATCATATTTAGGACGCCGGCCCACTTTTACCAGGCTTTTAACTTGCTCTAAATATCCCTTAGACTGGCGCTCTGCTTCCTCGGCCACCTTGACCAGGGCTTGCTGCCTGATTAAACCGTAATAAGCCTGCCGGACATTGTAAGCGATATTATTTTCGGTTGTCCGCAGGTTTGCTTCTGACGCAAGCTGATTCTCGTGCGCCTGATGGATTGAGGCGGAAGTCCTGCCGAAATCATAAACCAGCTGATTCAAGGAAATACTCGGGGAAAGCGAATTATTCGCTTCGTTGGTTTTCGGGCCTGCCGGATTGTAATTCATTGTCGCCCTGCGATAAGAGGCATTGGCGTTGAGGGTGGGCAGATACCCGGCAACGGCGTCATCGGATTGCTTCAACGCGATAACCAGGCTTTGTTTGGCTTGAACAATTGAAGGATGATAAACAAGCGCGATTTCCATGGCGCGCGCCAGGGTAAGAACCGAATTATCCGCCAGACCGGCTTCCGCCGCCGTGATAGTCCGTTCGCCGGCCGGAATATTTTCCGGCAACTGCGCTTGGCGGGCCTGGCGGACCGACCGGCATCCGCATAGGCACAGACAAATAATAATGATAGCGCTTAATCTTAACATAATAACGTTAGTAACGCATCCCGCCTCGCGGGACGAACTGCATATCTTAGTAATTCCAAAGACCCCACTCAATTATGCCACAACACATAACCTGTGTAACTATTTTATTCAAGTTCAAAACTTACGGTAAATTTAGCTTTTACTGAAATCTGGCCTAAAGCTATAGTTCCTTCGCTCATCTCCGCACTCTGCCCAAAATCACGACTGTTGTTAGTAAAATTGTTATTGTCATAGTAAGAAATTTCCTCTTCTTTAATTGTGTACGGCTTACCAATTTTCTGCCCTAATTCTGTCGAGACAGCGACGGCTTTCTCCCGCGCGGCTTTAACCGCCATTGCGCGCGCCTGGTCTTTGTATTTTCTTAATTCTGATGTCCGAAATTGAATACCCTGAACATTATTAGCGCCGGCCTCAAGAACGCTGCTGAGAAATTCTTCAAACTTAGAAATATCCTTAAGGATAAATACAATGGTCTTTCCAACTTCATAGCCGACAAAACTACGTCCGCTCCAACTGCCGCTCTCATATCTGGGTTGAATGCTGATTTGGCTGGTTTGGACATCTTTAGGGTCAATCTGATATTGAGTCGCCAAAGCCAATATTTTCTTAACGCTCACATCATTCTGGGTCTTGGCCGCACTGAGTTTTTTATCCGCCGTTTCTACTCCCAGCGTGATTACCACCTCGTTCGGGACTACATTAACTTCTGATTGCCCGGTAACGGTAATCAAGCGAGGCATTGCCTGTTGCCCCGGTTCCCCTGCACCAATGCACAATAGGAGAATTACTCCCAAAAGCACTACTATTACATTCTTCATAAGATACTCCTTTCAAATGGATTCATTGCGGGACGGATACCATATTTTCATATCTCGTTAGAATCCCATTATAACTTAGTAGCTTTCGGGGTCAATATCTTTCCCCTCCACCTTGGGTCCCAGGAATACTGCCGGGACGAGCCAGCCTTCGATGCTCTTACCGGCCGCACCCCGGCCGTAGCACATAGTCATCTGGTACCTGCCGCTGAACATGCCAAAGTGGCAATGCGCGCCGTGGCCGCCGTTTTCGGGGCTGAACGAAAGCGCCTGCACTCCGAGGAGCTGACCTTTCTTGACCGGGCCGTCCTTGGCGAATACCCACATACCGCTGTGGCCGTAAAGCGCGCAGAGGTAAGATTTTTCGTCGTATTGGTGCTCCACCACAATCAACCCGCCCCAGTCGTCGCCCTGCTGTTTGACCATTTTTACCACGCCGTCGGCGATGGCGTAGATGCCGGTGCCTTCCAGATACCAGCCGCAATCGTGGCCGAAGTGCAAGGAGTTGTTCCGGGCGGGCAGTGGCTTGAGCGGCACGTCCGATGAAAGGCCGGAGATTATTTCGCGCGGGTATACGGACACGGGATACGCCCAGCCTTTGGTCGAGTCCGATTTGCCGGAGCCGCCGGCCAGAAAGGGAGTTAATTTTCCGGTGAGCAGTTTTGACCACGCCCCTATCTCGCCGTTTGGCACACGGCATATGGGCGCGGCGCCGATGAGTATCTCCTTGTGGATGCGCACGGGCGGTGTTTTCGTCAGGCCTATGATGGCGCCCTCGATAGCCGCCTTGACGTAAGGATGCGGTTCCTTTGCCAGACGGGCGTTAAGCGCCGCCAGATGCTTCTTCCTTGATGACTGGATTTCTTTTAACGCCTTGGCGTTGGCCGGTATGGGCGGCATATCCTTTTCGTACTTTTCAACCCTGATGTAGAGCGTGCAGATGGAAATGGCCGCTATCTCGCGGACCAGGAAGCAGTCGTCATCGAGGCGGGCGGCTATCTTGGACAGCTCGGCCACGGCGCAATTGCGCTCCAGTCCGTATATGGCCAGCCGGCGGACATACCACTTTTCGTGTTCCAGAAGAGCAGACAGGACCGGAATCAACAGCGGCTCGCGGTAGCGTATCAATCCTTCTATCCCGTTTTCGCCGTATTCCGAGACCAACTGGTCCTGGAGCGGTTTCCGGTCGGCGTCCGATTTAGCCTGTCCGAGCTTGGTGATAAGCGCATCGAGGTCTTCAAGCAGTTTGTTGAAATCCGAGACGTTGTTGCACCTGCCGATACAACTGCCGGGCGCCCTGGGCGGGTCATCTTCGGCCAATACTGCCGGACCCGCAATAAATATTACCGCTGCCGCGGCAATTGCGATTGCCATCAGCGGCCTTAGCCAATCCGGCAACATCTGGCTCTTTCGATATTTAATGGTTGAGTTTTCCATCATAAGCTCTATTCCCCGCACGAAGAAATCGGATTGCTTCCTGCCGGGTGGGCAGTCCGTTAATAGCGCCTACCCTGGTCGTGGTCAAGGCGCCTGCGGCATTGGCAAACCCCAGGATTTCCTTAAGGTTCAGTTCATTTAACTTTGATTTATCTTTCTTGTATGATTGCTTTGCTATCCCGGCTAAAACAGCCGCCATAAACCCGTCGCCGGCGCCGGTGGTATCTACCGCCTTCACTTTATATCCGGCCACATATCCGGATGACCGGCCGTTGTTGTAATAACAGCCCCGGGCGCCTAAGGAGATAATGACCAATTTGACGCCGATGTCCAATAATTTGCGGCTGCCCTGCCTGAAGCCGCTTGTCCCGGTAATGAACCGCCACTCCTGCTCGCTGAGCTTGGCTATGTCGGCATACTTGAACCCCTGCCAGATGCCTTTCCGGGCGGCGGCCGGCGAATCCCAGAGCGACAGGCGCAGGTTGGGGTCATAGGAAATAATCAGCCGGTGTTTTTTGGCCAGGCCAAGCGCCTTGAAAACGGCGGAACGAATGGGCTGGCTGATAAGGCTGATGGAGCCGAAATGGAAAATCCCGGCCCGCTTGAAATAACTTTCCTTGATTTCGGCCGGCTTGAGCATCATATCGGCGCCGGGATGGCGGTAGAAAGTGAATTCATTGCGGCCGTTGCTGAAACGCGTAACAAAAGCCAGCGTGGTCCGTGTTTTCTTGTCGAAGGCCAGGCCAGCCGTATTGACTTTATGATGTTTTAGGGTCTTTTCCAGATAGCGCCCGAAGGGGTCGTCACCGACCTTGCCGATGAATCCCGCTTTGGCGCCCAGCTTGGCCAGCCCAACCGCCACATTTGCCGGCGCGCCGCCGGGCGCTTTGCCAAAACCCGGACTGCCGCCCAGGGATATGTCCTTTTGATTAGAAATGAAATCTATCAACAGCTCGCCCAGGCAAATTATGTCTACCATATATTGACATCAACGGCTTTTTATTGGATTATTAGCTTATTACTGATTTGCAGTCAATCATTTTCAACAAGCATAAACCAAAATGGCTGAACTTGAAAGAAGAAATTACCAGCTCCGCGGGCAGGCGCGCGCCGAAGCCTTGAAGCGATTCGGCAAGGCCATCGCCAGATGGCGGCTGGATATGCCGGCGGTCAAGCCGCAGGTGCTTGATTTCGGATTGGGCAGGTTTTACCAGACAGGGCTGATTGAGTTCTGGATAGCCAACGAGGCCAAAGAAAAGTATTGCGGCAAATTCCTTTTCGTTTTCGGCAGGCAGTCCTGCCCTTACCACCGCCACAAGTTTAAGCACGAGACCTTTTTTGTCCTGAAAGGCCGGGTTAAGATGAAGGTGTCCAACGCCGAAATAATCAAATCACAGGGCGATATGATTGCCATGCGGCAGAACACCAATCATTCTTTTACGGGCATAGGAGACGCTTTATTGCTGGAGGTTTCCAAGCCCTGCAAGCCCAATGACAACATCTTTGCGGACAAGCGCATCGGCGAAAACGGGATTTTGTAATCCCGGTTGTTGATTAATCCAGTTTATCTGTCCTTTTCTTCCTGCCTTCGATATAGGGCTTTAACGCATTTATTACCTGGTCTTCTGCGGCTGAATGGCCCATGCCGGATACCATAGTCCGCTTGTAATTAGCATAGCCGAAATCTTTGAGAAGCGCTTCGGCCTGGTTGGTCTGCGGGTCGATGCCGGGCGAATTCTTGTTGCCGAAGGTAAACTCCCGGTGCTCGTCTTTTTCGCCGGTGAAGATGTGTATCGGGAAATCAAGAATGTCCGCCGGGAACGTGTCTTTGAGCCTTAAATATTCATACGGGACGAAATTGGCGCAGGCCGGCGCGGCGCCGTTGAGCAGGTCCGGATGCCTGAAAATCATCATATAGATGACATTGCCGCCGCCCGAGAACCCGGTTATATAAACCCGGCTCTCGGCATCGTAGTTTTCCCTGAGGTCGTTGATTATGGCCAGTATGCCCTGTTCGTCCCATCTTAACTTCAGGTTTTTGGCTTCTTCGATAACCTCATCCGGGTAATACTGTTGGTATTTGGCGAGCATATCGCCTTCTATGGCGTTGGTGTTAGAGAAGGTGCACGGCGCCACGACCATATAGGGAAGTTTGCTCCGTTTGACGAAGTAACTGGAGGCGATGCCGCTGAAATTGCTTCCGGCGCCGTCCACACAGACAAGCACCGGCCATTTTTTATCTTTGACCCGCTTGAAATCCTTGGGCAACGAGAAAAAATACCTGATCGGGTGCGACGAGGTTGATTTCAGGATGACGCCGGCCGCGGCCGCGCTGTCCAGCGCGGTTTTGAACCCGGGTATGAATTTATCCGGCGGCTTTAATGCCAGGCATCGGCCGGCCAGATTATCCGCTCGGTCGAGTCTCTTTGATTTGGCCGAATTATTCACGGCCGCAATTGCGGCGGCCCAGCGGCTGTCCGCAGGCGCCAGTTCCAGCCCGGCTATCAGGTATTTATCGGCCCGTTCTTTTGCCTTTGTGTCTGATTCCTGCTCCAGTGAATTGAACAACCTGTCATAATATCCGGCCACGGCCCGGCCGGTTGAAGCGAGTTTTGTTTCCCAGGCCTTGCTGTCCTCTTCCGCCGGCGAGTCCTCGCACGAGGCCGCCTGTTCCTTGAAGGATTTGAGCTTGGGGGCGGCCGCATCGGCGGTTTCAGCCCGGCCAAGGCATAACCGCGCCTGCGTTCCGAGTTTCTTTGAGACGCACCACTCCCCCAGCTTTACCCATTCCGCGGCAATATTCTTAAAAGCGGACTGTTCCTGCTTTGTCAAGACAATGGCATCTTGAGTTATGGATATGGGCGCGGATAGCAGGAAAATACCCTGGATTACCATCAATCCGACTAATAAGAAAATATTCCTGCGCATAAGGTTATGCATATCGCTACGGCATCTTGCCAAGCATTTTAAACCTGTCTTTGAGGGCCGAATAAAGCGATTTGAATAATTCATAAGACTTGTCATAAGCAATTACATTTTTGCCCGAAGGTTTGATTCTGCCTTTTATCTTTATGGCGCTTTTGCAGGCCTGACCAGCATTCTGATACAACCCGGCGCCGATTCCGGCCAATAACGCCGCCCCATAAGCCGACCCCTCGGCGGGTTCCACGGTAACTATTTCCTTGTTCAGGACATCAGCCAGGATTTGAGCCCATATCTTCGAACGGGCTCCGCCGCCAGAAAGGCGGATTTCTTTTACGGGTATTCCCAAACCTTTCATTATTTCAAGCGAGTCCCGCAAGCCAAAACACACGCCTTCCAAAACCGACCGGACCAGATGATTCTTGGTATGCTTCAAACTCAGCCCAAAAAATACCCCGCGCGCGTCAGGGTCGGAGTGCGGCGTTCGCTCGCCGCTCAGATATGGCAGGAATACCAGCCCCTCTGAGCCGGGAGGCACTTCTTTAACGGACTCAATCAGGATTTCATAAGGGTCAACTTTCCTGCGCCTGGCAATTTCAATCTCCGGAATTCCCAGATTATCGCGGAACCAACGCAATGAGCCGCCGGCCGCCAGCATTACCCCCATAACATGCCATTTGCGCGGAACCGCGTGGCAAAAAGTATGAATTCTGCCGTCCGGATCGAACAGGGGTTTATCGCTATAGGCAAAAACCACTCCGGATGTGCCTATATTGACGGAAATTATCCCGGCGGTAACAATTCCGGTCCCGATGGCCTGGGCGGCCTGGTCACCGCCCCCGCCAACAACCGGCGTGCCGGATTTTAATCCCGTCAATGCAGCCGCTGGGCCGGCGACGCAACCGGTAATTTCGGTGGATTCATAGCATTCAGGCATCCACGACAATGGCACGTCTAACGACGCCAATAACTCCTCAGACCAGCGCCTGTTCTTCACGTCCAAAAACAGGGTCCCGGACGCATCGGATACTTCGGTGGCAAATACGCCGGTCAGGCGGAAACGGATATAGTCCTTGGGCAAAAGCACCTTGCTTATTTTCTTGTATATGACGGGTTCATTATTCCTGACCCATAAAACTTTCCCGGCCGTAAAACCGGTCAGCGCCGGATTGCCCACCAATTCAATCAACCTTTTACTGCCTATCTTCTTGGTGATATAATCGCATTCTTTTGCCGTGCGCTGGTCGCACCACAATATGCACGGCCTGAGCACCTTATTATTCCTGTCCAGGAATACCGAACCGTGCATCTGCCCTGATAAACCTATGCTTTTAACATCACCTGGTTTAATTTTGTTTGTCCTGAATATCTCTTTTATCGAAGAAACAGTTGCCTGCCACCAGTCCCGGGGATTTTGTTCCGCCCAGCCCGGCTTGGGTATCTGCATCGGATATTCTTTTATGGACCTGCCGACGATGCCGCCCTTCTGATTAATCAGGAGCGTCTTGACGCCGGTCGTGCCGATATCTATGCCCAATAAATATTTCATATCCATCCTAAATAATTATTTTCCCCTGTAATCTGATATCCTTGGCCCCGATGCCCCGCCGGGAAATGCAGGCATCGGGATAACTTACAGTAACTCATTACATTCGCACTGTAAGTAAACGAGCTGTCAACCCTTATGGCAAACCTATTATCAGATTATTATTTTACCCCGGAGCCTGATATCTTTAGATGAGCTGCCAATCATAATCTCAAATTCACCCGGTTCTAAAACAGGTTTCAGGTTCTTACCTAAATAAGCCAAATCCTTATGCTCAAGCGTGAATAATACCTTTCTGGTTTCTTTAACATCCAGGCTTATCCGCTGGAAGCGTTTTAACTCCTTCAGGGGCCGTGTTAATTCGCTGACCACATCGCGGATGTATAACTGAACCACCTCATCGCCCTTGTATTTTCCGGTATTCTTGATGCTGAATGTGATTGCCACCCGCAGCCTGCCGCCGGATTGCGACTTGGCAATTCTCAGTTTCTTATAATCAAACTTGGTATAGCTTAAACCGTGCCCGAACGGAAATAATTCCTGGCTGCCGGTTTCCCGCCATGAAGTTTGGGCAAAAAGAGGGTAATCCCATTTTTCGACGTAATCATACCGCCGGCCGCTGGGTTTGGGATTGTAGTATAACGGCAATTGCCCGGTGAATCTGGGAAAAGTGACAGGCAGCTTGCCGCTGGGGTTGCATTGGCCAAAAATTATCTCGGCCAGCGCATTGCCGCCTTCCTCGCCGGAATACCAATTCTCAATCACAGCCGGCGCCCGGTCTATCCAACCGGCCATAGTCACCACACTGCCATTGACCAGCACGACAACGATCTTTTTGTTTACCTGGCTTACAGCCGTTATCAATTCTTCCTGAACGCCGGGCAGGTTCAAATCACAGCGGTCCCTGTCCTCACCCTCGGTATTTTCATAATTACCCATAAACAAAACCACCGCGTCGGATTTGCGGGCAATAGCTATTGCTTGCCTGAATCCGGCTTTGGAATGACCGGTTATTTCGCAGCCCCTGGCAAAACGGACCTCGGTATTGCGGCTGATTTTGTTCTTGATTCCTTGCAGAGGCGTTATTACCTTCTTGCCAATGCCGCTGTATCCTCCTAACCTGGCTTCATTGGCATTGGGGCCGATGACTGCCAAATGGCTGATATTACCCTTCAAAGGAAGGACCTTATCATTCTTCAGCAGAACAATGCTCTGGCGCGCGGCTTCCAGAGCCAGTTTCCGGTGGTCCGGATGGTCGGTAATCTTAGCCGCATAATCCGCGTCAAGGTAGGGATTGTCAAACAACCCCAGCCAGAACTTGACTCCCAGAACCCGGGCCACGCTGACATCAAGCACCTGTTTGGATAATTTACCTTTCTTTACCAAATCAACTACTTCGGCAAAACAATCAATCCAGGGCAATTCGACATCCAAGCCGGCTTCGATGGCTTTTTTAGCGGCCTGGGCTTTGGTGCCTGCCACGGCGTGTTTGATTAATAAATGCTTGACCGAGAAATAATCAGAAACCACGTATCCCTTGAATCCCCATTCCTTCCTGAGCACATCGGTCAGCAGCCATTTATTGGCCGAGCAAGGCACGCCGTCCAGCGAATTATACGCCGCCATAACAGACAGCGCGCCGGCTTCGCGCACGCAGGCTTCAAAAGCCGGGAAAAATGTCTCGCGCAATAACCGCTCGGAAAAATGGACGGCACTGCTGTCACGGCCGCCGTCGCCCGCGAAGTTGGCGGCAAAGTGCTTGGGAGTGGCGACCACCTTCTGCGATTGCAGGCCCCTGACAAAAGCCACTACCATTTTGGTAAGCAGATAAACGTCTTCGCCGTAGGTTTCTTCGGTCCTGCCGATGCGCGGGTCGCGGCAGATATTTATGGTCGGCGAAAGCGCCTGATGAATCCCCCGGGCCCGGGCTTCCTTGCCGATGGCGTTGGCCATCCGTTCAATCAGCTCCGGATTCCAGGTGCTGGCCAAGCCAATAGACTGCGGGTAGCTGGCTGAACTGTTGGCGCAGCATCCGTGCAGGCACTCGTCATGGATAATCACCGGGATGCCCAAACGTGTTCCCTCAATAGCGAACTGCTGGATAGCATTAGCAAAAACCGCGCTTTCAGCCGGTTCAAACCGGCGCAAAGTCATGCTCAGCTGGCCTAACCCGCCGCTAATCCATTTCTTAATTTCAGCTAAAGGGACCTTCCTGTCCAGGGTGCTGTCGCTTGAGCCCATCGCGCAAAGCTGTTTGACTTTTTCCTCAATGGTCATCCGCTTGAGCAAATCCTTGACGCGCGTATTTATCGACAGCCGCGGATTTTGATACGGGTATTTCTTAGTCTTCATATTTTATTCCTTCAAATAAATATTCACCACAAAGACCACCGCAGTGACCGCGACAGCGAACATAAAGAAAGATCTTACTGTGTTAGCTCCTTGAATTTCTCATAGTCTCTACAAAAAACCCAACATTTTCGCTAAAAGCATCACCATTAAAACGTACGGCATGCCTCCCAATATTATTCCGATAATTGCGAAAACTTTGCCTTTTTTTGTGCCAATCTTACGAATGGCCCTTACACCAAGAACCAACGCCAATCCCCATAAAAGACACCCAGCTGCCATCCCCATACGACACAAAGTGTCACGATAGTACCCTATTGCATCTGCCCCTCTTCCTACAAATTCCAATGATAACACGACTACGATATAACCCAACAGTCCGGAAATAAAACTCGCTATTGCTAATTTTGAGCATTTTTGTATTTCTGTCATATTCGAGTTCTACTTAAATGAAACCATTCAAACAATTTATCTTCGTGTTCTTTGTGTCTTTGTGGTGAATCTTAGGTTTTATACTTCTTGTATACTTTATCAATAAACTTTTTATCCAGGCCAAGGGCTTGATAAACAATTTCATAGCACCCTATCGCATCCTTATTCTTTTGCGCCTGAGCCAGGGCATTCAAATCTATTTTATCAACGATGCTCTCCAGGAATTCCCAGTGCAGGACGCTTCTTTTAATGGCATCGGTCTGGTTCTCGGTGTAAGGGAACAAATCATAGCCGACCCGTTCGCCGTTCTTGCCGTAATCGGCTTTTCTTAATTCGACGCACAGCGCCAGCGTTTCCATAAAATTTGAGGTGGCAACCATATTATCGTCATCAAAGGCGCCCCAACCGCTGTTGGCGTGGTGATGCCCCAACAATCCCTCTTTCATCAACAAAGCCGCATATTCCGCCAGATGCTCGCCGTTCATTATCAGATGCTGCCAATCCATATTCACTTTGACATTGGCAGTATTGGCGCCGAGTTCTTTCAGTTTGTTGATGACAAAAACAGTCATGCCGATATTGCGCATCAGGATTTTCATGGCCGGTTCGCTATTTTTGTGTTCCAGCAAAACGGTAACTTTCTTGGCATGTGCATAATCCACGATATCTTTAAGCGCGCCGATGAAATAACCCCACATATCGGCATAAGACGACTGGAAGGGATAGTTATAGCCCTCGCCGCCGGGCCAGATAATAAGCTTTGAGCCGGTCCTGGCGCACATATTAATGGCTTTCATGACGATTGAGGTCGCCTTGTCGCGGAGTTTCTTCTGCGGATTGGTAAAACCGCCCAGGGCAAATTCCGGCATGCAATGCAGTCCCATGGCAATGGCATAAATATCGTGGCGCTTGCCCAATATCTTCTGGATTCCGGGCAGGTTCTCCTCGTTCAATTCGCCGGGATAATGAAGCTCATAGCCGTCTATCAAATCGCCAATGTTGTCAACGGCCCGCTTAACCCTTTGCTCCATAGTCTCGTTCACGGCCGGCTGATTATACCCGGCCGGCATGAATCTTGTGGCCAAGGGACTGAGCCCCCAGATACCGACACTGTTTTTCACTCTTCTTTTCGCCATATGATTTATTCTCCTTTTCTTAAACAAAGTTATTGAAATTTTATTATCACCCAAGGCTACGCTTGGACCCCGCTAATGCGGGATAAAGGACACTAACTCGTTTACACTCGAAGTGTCCTTAATAACGTGACAGTCCATTGTGGAATTTATCCCGCCTTTGGGCGGAACTCCTACTAGCACTAACCCCCACTCACTACGTTCGGGGATAACGTGGCAGTACGTCGTGGAATTTACCCCGCCTTTGGGCGGGACTCCTACTGCCACTAACCCCCAAGATAAGCCTCGATGACCTTTGGGTTGTGCAACAACGCCTGGGCGTTGTCGGCCAGCGTTATCTTGCCGGTTTCCATAACATACCCGCGATGGGCTATCTGCAACGCCATCCGGGCGTTCTGCTCAACCAGCAGGATAGTGGTACCGGATTTATTTAGCTCTTTGATAATCTGGAATATCTTGGTAACGACTATCGGCGCCAGACCAAGCGATGGTTCGTCCAGCAATAATAATTTTGGTTTTGCCATCAATGCACGGGCGATAGCCAGCATCTGCTGTTCACCGCCGGAAAGCGTGCCGCCCTTCTGGTTACGCCGCTCCTTGAGAATAGGAAAAAGTTCGAAAACATTGTCCATATCCGGCTGGAGCGGTTCTTTGTCCGGCCTTAGGAACGCGCCCATCTCCAGGTTTTCTTGTACGGTCATGCGCGGAAAGATGCGCCGTCCTTCGGGCACCTGGGAAATGCCCAGACCGACTACTTCGTGCACCGGCCGGTTGCCGATATCCGCACCGTTAAAGCTGATATTACCCTTCTTGAGGTGATTGACGCCGCAAACAGTCATCAGGGTAGTGGTCTTGCCGGCGCCGTTGGCGCCGATGATAGTGACTATCTCGCCGGCCTTGACATCAAGCGAGATGCCTTTCAAGACCTCTATCGACCCGTAACCGGTATGTATATCAGTAAGTTTCAACATATCAAGTTAAGCCACAGATTACACAGATTATTAGTAATCAGAATCAATATCAGAATAACAAATTACAGTTGGTATTGAGCTCGGCGCAAGATTCTCAAAACCTTCCATTAGATGGTAATGGTCGGCCGGAGTTCCCTCCTTCCCAATAACTGACAAACAACATCCTGATAAATACTCCAATCCCTTTTTATTACCTCTGATTATTAGTTCTTTTGAATTCTTATCAATACTAATCTTTAATTTATAATCTTTCCACATAATTATTTCTCCTTTGTCTTTTATAAAATTACACCAATTTTAATCTGTGTAATCAGTGGCTCCGTATCAGTGGTTATTATCCTTTCCTAAATAAGCTTCGATTACCCTAGCATCGCACTGGACTTCTTTGCAGGTGCCTTCAGCGATTTTTACGCCATGGTCCAAGACGCTGACCCGGTCGGAAATACCCATAACCACTTTCATATCGTGCTCTATCAGCAGAACCGTTACGCCACGGTCCCGTATCTTGAGAATCAGGTTCATCAAGTCTTTGGTTTCGGACGGGTTCATGCCGGCGGCCGGCTCGTCCAGCAGAAGCAGTTCGGGCTGGGTAGCCAGCGCCCGGGCGATTTCCAGCCGGCGCTGGGCGCCGTAGGCCAGGTTGCGAGCCCAGGTATCTTTATGGTCGGCCAGGCCGACGAACTCGAGCAGTTGCAGTGCGTTCTGGGCGCAGGCGCGCTCTTCGCGGACCGTGCTCCGGGTATGGAATATCGAGCCAAACAGGCCGCTTTTGGTCCGGGGAAACGCGCCGACCATGACGTTTTCAAGGGTGGTCATCTCTCCGAACAGCCGGATGTTCTGGAATGTCCGGCCGATGCCCATCCGGGTTATCTGAAACGCCTTGATTCCGGTGATATCATTGCCATTGAATACAATCTGCCCGGCCGTGGGCGGGTAAAGCCCGGTAAAACAGTTGAAAAGCGTGGTCTTGCCGGCGCCGTTCGGGCCGATGATGCTGGTTATAGCGCCCCGGTCCAGCTGGCAGGAGAAATCATCCACGGCTTTCAACCCGCCAAAGTGCTTGGACACGCCTTTGCTTTCACAGAGAATGGTTTTATTCATTGTCTTTTGTCAGTCCCTTTTCTATCTTGCGCCGTACACTGCCGATAATGCCCTGGGGCCGGAAAATCATCATCAAAATTATAACGCCGCTGAATATCAGCAACCGGAAATCAGGCAACCGGCTGGCCAGCCCGACGGCGGACGGGAATTGTTCGCGCAGCAGGTTGGGCACCAGGTCACGCAGCATCCAGGGTATAAACTGGAGTATTGCCGCGCCCAGGATTACGCCCGGAACGCTACCCATACCGCCCAGGATGACCATGCTCAAAATCAGGACCGAATACTCGAATTTAAATGCTTCGGGGTTGACGAAGTTCATCCGGGCCGCATAGAACACCCCCATAAAACCGGCCACGGCCGCGCTCAGGGCAAAGGCGAGTATCTTCATCTTAAAGGTGTTGATGCCCATAACCATGGCGGCGGTTTCGTCCTCGCGCAGGGCAATCCAGGCCCGGCCAATCCGGGAGTGGTTGAGCCGATGAACCACAAAGATAACCAGAACCATCATAACAAAAGCGATATAGTAATATTGTATCGGCCTAACTATTTCGAACGAAGCGATGGTCGGCGGGTTGAGAATCAACCCCTGCTCGCCGCCGGTAACGGCGGCTTCGTTCTTCAGGACAAAGCGGACCACCTCGCCGAAGCCGAGCGTGACAATAGCCAGGTAATCGCCGCGCAGCCTGATGGATGGTATGCCCAGAAGAATGCCGATGATGCCGGCATTAACGCCGCCGATGACCAGGCATGCCCAGAACGGCACGTGGAAATTCATGGAAAAGATAGCGTAAGTATAGGCGCCGATGGCGAAGAAGGCGGCATAGCCCAGGACCAGCAGTCCGGTCATGCCCACCACAATGTTCAACCCCAACGCCAGGCCGACATAGATAAAGGTATCTATCAGGAAGCTGAAATACTTATTCAGGTCGCGTTCCGGGCCGCTCATCGGGAATCCGAGCAGGATGATAACCAGGCTCAGTATCCAGAGCCAGGCCGGTATCTTGCCCAGGCCGGATTTAAGCGCCTGCCCTATCGGCCGGAATGGAACCGTCATGATGTGAAGGCCCTTGCCAATCCGGTCTTTGAACGCCCAGATGATGCCGCAGGCAAAGACGATGCCAGCAATCCAGAAGGCATCGGACCTGAAACTAAGAACCCGGCTGGCGCCGACCAGGGTAGTCTTTAATCCCAGCAACGGGAAGGTGATGATCAGGACCCAGACAGCAATAAGGAAACTGTTCTTTAATCTGCTAATCATTATTTGTAGTATCTTCCTCCCGCTTTTCCCCTCCCTTGAGGGAGGGGTAAGGGGAGGGTGAAATAAAATATTCTGTATTATTGCTTCTAACACGCCGTCTATATTTTGTAAGACATCGTTATTCCAAAACCTTAAGACCCTGAAACCTTGTTGTTGAAGCCACTTATCTCGTTTAACATCCTTATTTTTATCCGCATGTTGCCCCCCATCAACTTCTATAATAAGGTTTTTGTTAAGGCATACAAAATCTACAATATAGTTTCCGATAAATTGCTGGCGTCTGAATTTAATGTTGCTTAATTGTTTACTCTTCAGGTGTCTCCATAAAAGGCGCTCTGCATCTGTTGAGTTTTTTCTGAGTGTCTTAGCAAGTAATGTTAAATGTTTATTCAATTATTTACCCTCTCCCTACCCTCCCCCCTCAAGGGGGAGGGTAAGGAAAGATTAATACCC
>JAZDFB010000137.1:0-3542 GCA_043808305.1 Planctomycetota bacterium
CCCCCGGGGGGGGCCCCCCCCAAATGCCCCTATTAGCGGGACTGCCTGCGGGCTTGTGTCTAATGCTGAATAAAGAGAATACTGATTACATCTCTTTCCCATGGTTACTTAATTTACATATATAACAGATTCTGTCAACCAAAATATCCTAATAATATCCCGAATTTAGTGCGGCAGTATTCCGCTTCCCGCCGAAGCGGGATCCCGATTATTTCGGGAAAACTGGAACTGCCAAAGTATCATCTGCGTACCAATTTATTCATTTCCTTGACAGATTCCGGTAAAGTAGCATTATTTCGTCCTTGTTTTTAGTTTGGTTGTTATAAATGAACAGGAGTGATAATGAAAATAACACCTTCCATAGCAGATAAACACCGGGCCGAACCTTTCCGCATCAAGGTCGTTGAACCTATCAAGATGACCACCCTCCCGGAACGGGAAAAGATATTAAAAACAGCCTATTACAACACGTTTATGATACGCTCGGAAGACGTGTTCATCGACCTGCTGACCGACTCGGGCACCTCGGCTATGAGCGATAACCAGTGGGCCGGGATGATGCTGGGCGACGAGTCATACGCTATGTGCCGGAACTATTTTTCGCTCAAGAGCGTGGTCAAGAAGCTGTTCGGGTTCGATAAGTTCGTGCCCACCCACCAGGGCCGGGCCGCCGAGCACATATTATTTTCCTGCACGGTCGACAAGACCAAAGTCATCCCCAACAATATGCACTTCGACACGACCCGCGCCAATATTGAAGACCACGGCGGGCTGGCTTTGAACCTGGTAAACAGCGACGCCTTTGACACCCAGAAGATAAAACCATTCAAGGGCAATATGGACGTCGAAAAGCTGGAAACGGCCATAAAGAAATACGGCGCCAAGAACATACCGCTGGTTATGCTGACCGTTACCAATAACTCCGGCGGCGGACAGCCGGTGTCCATGTCCAACATCCGCGAAGTCAGCCGGGTATCCCGAAAAAACGGCATCCCCTTCTTTCTGGATGCCTGCCGGTTCGCCGAGAATGCTTATTTCATCAAGACTCGCGAGCCGGGTTATGCCAATAAAGATATCAGGGCGATTGTCCGCGAGATGTTCTCATACTCGGACGGGTTCACCATGTCGGCCAAGAAGGACGGCATCGTTAATATCGGCGGCCTGCTGGCCGTGCGCAACGATAAGCTGTTTACCCGGATAAAAGAACGCCTGATTATCAACGAAGGATTCATTACCTACGGCGACCTGGCCGGGCGCGACCTTGAGGCGCTGGCCCGCGGGTTTATGGAGGCGACTGAATACGAATACCTCAAATACCGGATTAACCAGGTTAAATACCTGGGCGATTGCCTGATGGCCCGTGGTATCCCTATTATCCGGCCGACCGGCGGACACGCGGTGTATATGGATGCCAAAGGCATATTCCCCAAGATACCGCAGAAATTATTCCCGGCCCAGGCGCTTACGATAGAACTTTACCGCGAGGCCGGCATCAGGGCCGTAGAAATCGGCAGCGTTATGTTTGCCGCCAAAGACCGCAAAACCGGCGTAGTCAAGTATCCGGAATTGGAACTGGTTCGGCTGGCCATACCCCGCCGGGTGTACACGGATAACCATATGAATGTGGTAGCCGAAGCGACCGGACAAATAATGAAACGCCGTAATAAAATCAAAGGGTGCCGAATAGTATGGGAACCGCCGACCTTGCGTCATTTTACGGCCAGGTTCGCACCGGTTAAGTAAAACATTGTATATTTAATATTTTTACTTGACATATTCAGGTTTTTCAATATACTCGTTGGCGTGAAAATAATAATCCCTGCATTTACTTTGGGACTGCTGGCTTTTGTTCTAATCGGCTGCGGCGGTAACTTCAACGGCGGTGACACCGGCAGCAGCGGCGGATTGCTGGTACAGGGACAGAACGGCAGTGTACCTGCGGCTCCGTCAGCCCTAACTATCACGTCAAGAAGCAATACCGGCATTTACTTAAGCTGGACTGATAATTCCGCAAACGAAGACGGGTTCAGGATTGAGCGCAGAATCGGCGCGAACGCATATGCACAGCTTATTACACTCGGCCCGAATATTGTTTCATACATCGATAATACGGTCAGCCCATTAACCCAGTATACCTACCGGGTGGTCGCCTATAACAGTTTCGGGGACAGTAATATTTCCAACGAGGTTACGGCTACCCCGCCATTGGTCAAGACCTGGGGCGGGCTGGGTGACGAAACGGCCAATGCGGTAGCAGTCGACGGAGCCGGCAACATATACGTAACCGGTTGGACTTACTCCTTCGGCGCAATTACTTCAACGCCAACCGAAGTTTTCGTCATTAAATACAATTCTCAGGGCACATTGCTCTGGCAAAAAAACTGGGGTGGATTAGGCAATGACAGCGGCAATGCCATTGCTGTAAGCCAGTTTGGAGACGTATATGTAGCCGGTTCAACCGAAGGGTTCGGCGTTGTTTCCACTACCGATGTGTTCGTGCTCAAATACACAACCAACGGGATATTATCCTGGCAAAAAACATGGGGCGGCAACGGGCAGGATATAGCTTACGATATCGCTTTGGATGAACTTTTGTCGCATAACCGTATTTATGTAACCGGCTCAACCGACAGTTTCGGCGCCGGTAATAATGACGCATTCCTGCTCAGCTATGATACTGCGGGCAACCTTAACTGGCAACGGGTCTGGGGCGACCACGGCATTAACATTGCCCATGGTGTTGATACCGACTCTCTCGGGGATATTTATGTGGCCGGAGGCTCTAACTCGAATACCTTTGGCAGCAATACCTATGACGCTTTTATACTTAAATATAACGCTAATGGGACATTGACATGGCAAAGAATCTGGGGCGGAATGAATGATGAAATAGCAAAAGACATCGTAGTTGACGCATCCGACAATATTTATCTTGCCGGAGATTCCATTGAATATGGTTCAGGCGCCTATAATACTTTCGTGCTTTGCTATGATTCAGTCGGAACCAACCTATGGCAGGATATTTGGAGCAGTTTTGCAGGAAATGAGTTTACGGGCGGCATCGCTGTCAGCGGTTCAAATCTTTATATCAACGGATATTCAAATGGTTTCGGCGACCAGACTAATAACATATTCATAATCAGGATTAATAGTTCCACTGGCAGCTTGCTGTATCAAGAATGCTGGTCAACACCTGGAGCGGACACTGCGTATGGAATTACCGCTGATTCCAGCAATAATGTTTTTATAGCCGGCGCGACTAACAGTTCTAACGGCTGGCTGACAAATATACCCGGATTTATTTATGCGTCAAACGAGATTTCCAGCCCTGCTTTCGGGACAATAACTATCCCCAGCGGAACAGAAACAATACCCGCGGGGATTGAAAACGTCCCCAACGGAATAGAGACAGGTTCTTCAATTCTGGATATGCTCCTAATCAAGATAAAATACTAACCGTCTTTTTATTATATCCCCTATTTTAGCACATCCCGCCGGCGCATTGCTCTTATAGTATCGGCAGTTTGTACTTGGGCTGTTAG
>JAZDFB010000138.1:0-6698 GCA_043808305.1 Planctomycetota bacterium
CAGCTACGATAGATAATTATTACTCGGCTGATTTAGAGGGAAGCGAAATGCCCGAATCTTATGTGAATGATATCACTACCTCAGACCTACAGGGAGTTGACAACCTTTCCCCCAAATTAACGGTGCCGATTATTCTAAATAACCGCAAATTTAATCTTACTGGCATGATTCCAAAGAATGAATTCATGGCAAAACCGGGCTGGCAGATTTCCGGCGGTATATTTAAACAGCCGTCGGCCTGCGGCACGGCGCCGACTAAAGATACGGCATCAGAAAAAACCGCCATCAGGAAACTGATAGTCGAAGACTTAAAGCCAAACGAGGTATTAATCGGCCATGAAGTTGCCGCCATATTAAAGCTGGCTATTAATTCTAAAATCAGGATTAAGGACAATGATTTTATAGTAAAGGAAATATTACCCACTACCGGAACGGTTGACGATTCCAGAATTTTTGCCCACTTGCATAAAGTCCAGGAAATGTTTAATAAGAAAGATATAATTAATACCATTGAGGTAATCGGCTGTTGCCGTGAAATCGCCCTCGGCTTAATTAACCACCTGAATAGATTACTGCCTGATGCGCGGGTTGTTACCATCGATCATATTGTCAAAACCCAGCAGGATACCAATAACATGATGGAAAAGTTTTCTCTGATTTTCCTTATTATCATCGTTTTGGTCGGATGCGTCAGTATCGCCAATTATATGTTCGGTAATGTCCAGGAACGCCGGAAAGAAATCGGTACGCTATTAGCCATCGGTTGTTCCCCTTGGCGGATAATGTATATATTCTTTGCCAAGGCGGTTATCCTGGGATTAATCGGCGGTGTTCTGGGCTATGTCGTAGGAACCGGATTGGCGGTTATTCTCGGGCCTAAGATTGCAGGCATTACGGTATTGCCGTTGTATAATTTATTCGGCTGGTCAGTATTGATTGCCTTGTTAATTACCTGTGTTTCAAGCATTATCCCGGCAATCAGGGCATCCATGCTTGACCCGGCGCAAATATTACAGGAACAATAGTCCTTGGCCATTCCTCTTTCTACCGGGGAGAGGGCAGGCTAAGGGGAAAAGGAGTAATAAGATATGATTAGAGTAGAAAACATAAACAAGAACTTCAAATGCCGTTCCTCGGTTGTCAATGCGTTAAAGGATATTAACTTAACTATTCCCAAAGGCGAGTTTGTAGGCATTGTCGGGCCAAGCGGCAGCGGCAAAACGACTTTTCTTCTGACATTAGGCGGTCTAATCAGCCCAACCAACGGCAATGTTTACATTAAGGATAAATCATTGTATCAGGCGAGCGTTACCGAACGAGCTTCAATAAGATTAACCACCATCGGATTCTTGTTCCAGACCTTTAATCTCGTTCCCTATCTGACCGCGTTGGAAAACGTCCAGATACCGCTCTTTTTGGCCGGTAAATCAAAAGAAGAGCAAATCAAGCGCGCCAAGGAATTACTGGAAAGATTCGGATTGGGAAAACGTTTTGACCACAAGCCGTCTGAATTAAGTATCGGCCAACAGCAGAGGGTGGCATTGTCAAGGGCATTAGCCAATAATCCGGAAATTATCATGGCAGATGAGCCGACCGGCAATCTTGACCCCAAATTAACCGATGAGCTGGTTGATTACTTCAAAGAGCTTAATGCAACCGGCATTACTATTGTTATGGTTACCCACAATCCTGCCGTAGCCCAAAGCACCAAGCGGCATATAAGTATAGTGGATGGAAAAATCCTTAATTAAAACACGAATGATATTGTTGTGGTCCCGTGACGCAGGCCTGCGGTGCAAATGCTGATTTAGTAATCTGGATGGTACATATCTTAATTACTGAATTTCTGCTTTTCTCAGACATACCGTGGTTATTTATCAACCGATATGGTTTAGTTTGATAACCAATGCCACCCCTTATCATCAATATAAAACAGTAAAATTATAAGAGTTAGCGTCTCTCTGTATTTAGGATACGGTCTATTTATCAAGCAGATACTGTTTCTTTACCAACCAGATACTACCTCTTTTGACTATGGACCGCACGAGTAGTGATAAGGGGGGTGGGGGATCCCCCCCCTTCTTTATAAGTTATTATTTAATAATGAGTTAAATAATGAGAAAGTACCGAATTCGAGCGCCGTATCTACAGCAAGCATATTTAACCAATATTTTCCCCAAAAAGGCAGTATTTTACTTGATTTTGATTCTTGTTTCCGCATAATACTTCCTATAAATCCATCAGTTGTAGTATTCTAAAATCTGCTAGGCATTTAAGACCCGGCAGGGAAGGAGAAATATATATGGTGCAGAATTGGCTGAAATATGCAGGATTATTCCTACTTTTAGGGGCGGTGGTAATACTGAGCCAGGGTGGATGCGGAGGCGGTGGCGGAGGCGGCAGTAGTGGCAGCAGTGCGCCTGCATTCCCGGGTTATTCCGGTAATCTTACTACAACCGGGGGCGTGATATATGACGGCGGAATATGGATTGGGGTTCTGACATCGCCGTGGACAGCACCATAACTACCAGCCCGGTTGTTTACGTGTTGGGCTCTGCTTTTACCTCACCGACCAGCGGCGGCGATGCGGTTATTTCTAAATTCAATAGCAACGGCGATATCACCGCAGCTGCTAGATTTAGCGGCACGGGCGGTATGGCGCTTGCCGTGAACCAGAACGGCGTTTATATGACCGGACAGCGCCCAAGCCCGAGCGCTTATGTCACCGCCAAGTATGACCTGAACCTGAACCTGATAACCTCAACCGCTCTGGCCGGCGATGCCAGCGCCCGGGCTATCGCTCTGGATAACTCGGGCAATGTTTATGTCATCGGTTCGGATGGGACGACCAATGCCTATAATTATAAAATAGTCAAGTACGATGCCAACCTGGTTCAGCAGGGCAGTCCGGTTATTTATGACAGCGGTTATAATGATGAAGGAAGCGGCATTGCCGTTGATAACTCTGGCAATATCTTTGTGACCGGGATGAAGATATCCGGCACCGGTTACAGCATCGTAACTCTGAAGTATAATTCTTCTCTGGTTCTCCAAAATACGGCCGAGTACAGCACCAATGTTTACTATAGCACCAACTATGGTTTATATCCCAAAATCGCTTTAGACAAGAACTCCGGCAGTGTATACATCGTCGGGACAGTCATAGGTTCGGCCGGGTCAGAAGATCCTCCGTTCCGGGATATTTTATTGGTCAAGTATGACTCCAGCCTTAATCAGGTCGGCACCGTTGTTTATGCTGATGGGTTTGAAGGCACTAATCTGGCGGTTGATGCCGGCGGTAATGTATATGTAAACGGCAACTATTATAACGGTGTTGTGCAGGATGCCTGGCTGGTGGTGAAATACAATTCTTCCCTGGTTTACCAATCTAATTTTACGGATAAATCGGCGATTAATTCGATGGACGAGCCAGGCGGGATTGCGCTGGACAGCGCCGGTAACGTATATTTGAGCGGCATAACTGCGCCGACTTTTATCCAGGGGGATTGGTCTAATTTTAATCTCCGCGCCAAGCGGTTTCCGCCGATGGCGTCGGCTACCACAGGCGTGGTTACAGGCGTTATCACGTATACCGGGTCCCTGGGTCCGGTCAGCGCAAGCAAGCCAATCATTGTGGTGATGAATCCTTTCCCGGATGTATTCGATGGTTTTGTTGCTAATGGCACCACCTATCAGGCGGTGACCCTTACTGCTTCGGGCACATTTACCTTCACCAACGTGCCCCCGGGTCAATACCATCTCGGAGTGATCCTTGATGTCAATAATGATAGCGTAACTACTGGAGATCCCTGTGAGCTATACACACCGGGAAGTAATGCGGGTTCTAACTTACATTCCGACCCGGCGACTGCGTTTACTGTTACGGCCGGACACCTGTATAGTACGTCACCGAACATTGGTTTCAACGATACTATGTGGGTCGGTCAATGATCAGCCATGCTATAGAAAGCCGGGAAATTCCGGGAAGAGCATCTTTGGCTTGTGGAACAGTCCCGCATTACGGAAGGGTTTGATTTAGGCGGGATATAGATATAGTTTTGCTGTCAGAACCCTGCCTTTGGCGGGATAAACTTTGTGAGTTTATACTTTGGTTGTTGTGCGCCGAAAAAGACAACATCTTTTCTTGACAATTAGCATTATTCAGGGTATACTCACAATTAATGAAACTCAACGATATTAAAAAGCAGGGCATCGCACTGGTTATGGTGCTGTTGGTTTTGCTGGCCCTGATGTTTTTGGGCATACCTTTTGTCGCTTCGATGCTCCTTAAGGAGAAGACCAATAAGAGCAATCTTTTCCTGGCCAAGAGCCGGATTGCCGCAATCAGCGCCCGTGATTACGCCATTGCGGTACTGGCCCAAGGTTGTCTGAATGAAGAGATTTCGCCTACGGCTGTAGCTCCGTATAATACACCGGATTATGATACTCTCGCTGAGTTTTCTTCAAAAGTGATGACTTATACGAACGTGTCTGACCCCAAAGGCGTTATCTGGTCGGCCCTGGTGGCTGACGAACAGTCCAAGATGAATATTGCCGACATACCCAACGTGGGAAATATTACAACCACCTATGGTGCATACCACCACACGTTTATGGACAACCTGTTCTTGTTTTTGAAATCGGGAGATAAGCTGGAGGACTACATTACCGAACACAGTTACCGCGCCACGCCGTGGGTATGCGCTCAGGTGGCGCTTGGGTATGAGACATGCATGGATGAACCAACCTTGCCGCGCCAGTCGCTTTTTTTGAGGAATACTTATAGTTCATCTTGGCGAAATTCATCTCGGTTCAAAGAAACCGGCGTTCGGGTCCGGTTGACTAACGGTAACAAGGAGTTTATCGCTACGATTACTAATCAATCTTGCAGCCAAGGGGGGGAGTGTGCTAAGAACAATTATTGCGCGCCCGCCCCGCTGGTGTATATTCCGCACAACGACGCGCACCACGGAATCATCCCGCACACAGTACTTCCAAGAGTCTGGTATGGGCCGAGCAATATTGCCACCGACGGGTTTTATCTTGACCGAACCGTGCCCCCGGAGTTTCTTACGCCGGATACTATTTTGGAAATCGAGCAGCCGCATGCAGTTAATATAAATACCGCGTCCGAGGAATTGGTGACGGCTTTGTTATATGAAGTGGGCAGTCGGTATTATGACGGAGCTGTAGATAGGGTGATTGACGAGCGGTTAACTTTGGCTCAGGCGAAGACGCTGGCCGCAATGATAAAATCCATGAATTTTGCCAATCCGACCCAGTGGCTTAATTTTCTGGTCAGTGCCTGGAGCAGCAGGATTATTTCGACGACGCAAGTATCTACGCTTTGGACTAACTCACGATATCCGAGGACTTATGCCTTTTACGACAAGATGGATGAGCGGTTTACCGGGACCTTGCCTTTCTGCTACCGCTCTTATGATATCTGCAATATTAAATCCACCGGCGTGATAAATTATCCTTCCGGGTTGGAAGCGGCCCGGACCACATTCGACGATATAATCGAGGTGGCGCCGGCCCAATCAGCCACATTCCTGTTGGAGTCGCAGTATGATTTTGACGAGCAGTTTAATATGCTGATGGGCAACCCCAGGAGATTCAGCACCTTTCCTAATGTATCAACTTTAAGAATGGAGAACTATGTGGTTGGCCAAACTGTATACGTTGAACCGAGTTATTCGCGGTCAACCCAGCCTGAGGTGGGCGAGCTAAAGCTAAAGGCGGCCCCGGATAAGCGGGGAAATAATATTGTTTTAAGCGATTCTTTTAATAACTATCAAGAAGGTATAAAGCTGACAGGTACGGCACTTAGCTATTTGAGCAACAGGGCATTTACCTTACCGCCTGACCCGACGATTAAACCGGACTTATATCCGGGCGGAATAGAGTTATGGGTAAAATTTTCGCTGACTCCTTCCGGTTACATAGCGGATATCCGCCAGAATGAGTATGAGAACCGGGTAAGCATTTCCTACGAGAATAACGAGTTGATACTGACGGTCTGCGATGCGGGAATTGAGCGTAAATCGGCCCGGGTGGTCGCGCCGGTGCAGTTAGGGCCAAATATCTGGTATCACATAGGCGCTTATTTCCAGGGTACTAAATATGGCGATTTGGCGCTCTTCCTGGACGGCAAGCCGGTTGGTACTTTTGGACACTATGATGATATGCAACGGGCAATCGGCACCAATTTGGCGGCTGATTTGCCGGATACCGTGACTATTAACCCGGGTCAGGATTTGATTATACCTGTCAACGACACCTCTAATTTCCCGCCTTCCGGCGTGATTCAGGTCGGACAGGAGGCCATAGAATATTCCGAAATCACCGGCGGCGGATTCAAGGTATGGACTTTTTGGAATATATCCAGCACGCCTCCGGCCTTGGTTGCGAACGGCCGCGGCCAACGCGGGACAGTGGTAAGCGCCCATCCGGCCGGCGCCAGGGTAACGTTGTTTGGATATTCTAATGTTTTTGAATCTCAGATTAGCATAGGCGGATACCCGGCTATTACGGTTAATCCTTTGCCCAAAGGCGGAGCAACTTTGCTTGAAAATATAAACGACACTTTGCCGCAGACGAACATTAATGCTCCGCTGGGCATAAGCGCTGCTGATACGGTTATTACAGCTTCTTCGGTAACCGAATTCCCCAATGAAGGTTATCTAAGGCTTAGC
>JAZDFB010000139.1:0-20432 GCA_043808305.1 Planctomycetota bacterium
TCGGGATTCAGCGGCAGGCTTGAACTGAAGACAAGCGCCCTGAATGCCGTCGATGCTTTCATTAAAAGTGCGATTGACGATAACGGCCTGTCTGCTTCCATCAATCCCGAACGCCGGCAGTCTCGACGCATCTATTCGCTCGATTGCACCAGAGAAGGCTTACATTCACTTTTAGACGACCTCGATAATATTTGGTCCGAGCTTGATTCTGCAACGTTATTCGTTAATACGGAAACATTCGGCACCCAGACAGTAGTTGACGCTGTTACGACCAAACAAATAGCCGAGATTGCCGGCCAGGATAGTCTCGAACGACGTATCGAGCTAGCAAAAGATTTCGCCGTTTTGAACAATATGGCCGAACATTTGCCGGACAAGGAAATTCGAGCCGCCATTGAAGCCGGAGACTCGAGTCTAACTCAGCAATGGCGGATATTAAAGCCGGTCCTGACCAGCAGCCAAAAGGCCGTTAAAAAACCGGCGGACCAAATACAAGAGAAGCAAAAAGTTCGTCTGACGATTATATTAGAGCGGTAAGGATGCTTGATATACAACAGTGCTGTCTGACAGTCGTTGACGTCCAGGGCAAGCTGGCGCAGTTGATGCACGGCAGGGAAGCTTTATTTAAGAACATTCAAATCCTCGTGCGGGCCGCCAAAATCCTCGAGATTCCAATCCTATGGTGCCAGCAGTGTCCCGATGCCCTGGGGCCGACGATTCCTGAGATAGCTCAGCTCCTTGCCGATATTGAACCGGTACCGCTTGTCCTTGGCTGTAAATGTCGCAATCACTCGCGGCTTATCCAATCCGTACTCGGCGTAGTTGGTTGAGGTAATTACAGATTTCCTCTCCAGCGCGGGGATATCCCTGGTAATGTCGTCAATAATAGTATGGTCGGCCCGGGTATTAACCGGCCGGCTCATCTGCCAGTAATCATTTTCCTTTTTACTGCAAATAATTGGCTCCTTGGAGCCCTCTTTGTTTATCTCTATAATGGAAATATCCTGCGGGTTAATTGTCAGGATTTTCTTCTCCAGCCGGGTTAATTCATCCGTAGTCGGCTGCCGGCTTTCGAAAAAGTAAAGATAACTGCCCAAGGCGACTGCCAGAATAAGCAGTATGATCGTTGTTTTTTTGCTCATAGTTTTACTCTCTTAGAGCCAGTTAGGACTTTTGACTCATAGAGACAAAAGGCCGTTACTGGGTCTTATCCCGCGTATTCCAGCGGGACTATTTACCACAAAAGCATTCTTGGCTGTTGTCAGCCTGAAGCTCATCTGCCTTTGGCATGGAGGCTGATGCGGTTTAGTTTCTTCTCATCAGCCACATGGCTATGCCCAACAACGCTCCGAAAGCCGGCAGAATTGCCATACTGAACCATTTCAAAAAAGTCATCTTGCCGGGAGTAAGTTCCAGAACAGTGCTTTCCGCTTTTTTAGGCTCAATAGAGATCATAACCTCATTGCCGATCATCCAGCGCAATGAGTTCATAAAAATATCTATCTTGCCCATATAAAGAGGGCTGTCGCCCGAGACAAACTTATTTTTAAGGTGATCCGAATCACCGATAACAACCAGACGGGTTTCTTTCTTTGAGGATTGTTCAACCGCCGGCTGGCCTGTAACTTCCTTTGATATTGCCACTGCTAAACTGACCGGACCCTGGCGGTCGACTCCCTGGTCGAATTTAGCTTTACGCTTGTACAGACCTTCGATATCCTTTTCCACCCAGGATTTGGGACCTGTCTTGACCAGCTCAATGCCGCCGGATACTCCCGGCTCCAGTTCCACCGTCCGGGACATGATAAAAATTCCAGCGTCCTGATCAGTCATCTTACTGGTTATCGGGTGCCTGTTAAAGGTATTAGCTATCACGCAGGACAGTTCTTTCATTCCGCCAAACAGAATACACTGGTCTGTATCCAATATGACACCGTCATCAAGTTTTACGCCCCATTCCTTAAGCATTCCCTCAAGCCCGCTTTGCATTACCGGGTCAAGCAGGATAATGGCCCGTCCGCCGCTCTTGAGGTAACTGTTGACCATTTGCTGCTCAGCCGCGGTAAATTGTTCCTGCGGCCCGGCTATCACCAAAATATGGCAGTCTTTAGGTATTTCGGTCTTATCCAGAAGCTTCAATGCCTTAGTATCTATATTTTCCCTTTTGATATGCGCGTTAATAATCGCAAAGTTATCCGGATAAGGACTGTCTATGTCCGGTTCCTTATGCCCGGCGGTAAAATAAACCGTCGGCCGTCGGGATTGGGCCACGCTCAAAATCGCCGCTGTAATAGCTTCCTCTCCCTTAAAAGTCTTTATCCGGCCCGGCTCACCGCTATAAGGGCTGGATTGTTCCCGCTCGTAGGTCTCTATTATGTTAATATTCTTCTGGCGGTCGCCGCAGCAGAATACCATATCGTTGGGTGTCAGGGTCTCCATCTTGAGTTTCTTCTTCATTATCTCGACCATCTCCGGGCTTTGGGCGGGCTTTAATTCCTCTACTATGAAGTTCTTGCCGCCGTATATTTTATATTCTTCGAACAGGTCCGTTATCTTGGCCTGAATTTCGGCGGTTTCGCGGTCCATAGCGATGAAAAATGTGTACAGGGTTATCGGCTCCTTGAGGTTCTTGAGAATGCTCTTGGTTTTTCCAGACAGTGAATAGTCCTGCTTAAAAGTGCAATCCACCCGGAAATAACGGCGTGATGACAAATAATTCACTCCCACCAGTATTCCGGCGGCAATAATAACCATTATTACCGCGTTAAACGCGGTCCAAATCCGCTGTTTCTTGCCCCAGCCCTGGTCACCGCTTGGCGTCGGAGTCATACCTGTTGTTGTCACTTGATTATCTTCCATTTTGTTTATTTCCGCCTACCTCCACCGCCGCGCTTCCAACATACGCACGGACAGGAACAGGAAAAATACTATCAAACTCACGCAATAAACCAGGTCACGGCTGTCTATCAGCCCCTTCCTGAACGAATCATAATGGTCAAAAAACCCAGCATATGAAAGCAGACCTTTCCAGAGAGGCGATGAGACGAACTGGCTGGACCAGCCCAGAAAATATCCGACAATCAGGAGCACGAACGTAATAATCACCGCAATAATCTGGTTGGATGTGAACGAAGATACGAACAACCCGACAGCCAGGAATATCCCGGTCAGGCATAATAACCCGGCATAACCGGAAATTAACGCCCCGCCGTCCGGTTTGCCCCATTTATAAAGCAATACCACGTAAGCCAGTGTCGGCAAGTTCATGGCCATGAAGAATGCCAGAGACGAAAGGTACTTGGAAACCACCACCTGTGTTTCGGTTACCGGCACGGTCATAAGCATTTCCAAGGTGCCTGAGCGTTTTTCCTCGGATAACAATCTCATTGTTATCATCGGCGCAATAATCAATGAAATAAAGCTGATAAAATCAAGCGTAAATCTCATGGCATTTGCATCGTGAGAACTGCTGACTATGGCATAGAAAAAGTATCCGGCAAAGAATAGATATGCGCAAATAATCACGTAAGCCAGCGGCGAGTAAAAATATAATGCCAGCTCCTTGCGTATCAGCGTTATTATGTTTTTCATACTGTTTTATTCTTTAGCCGTTATCCGGACAAACATGTCTTCCAGGCTCTCCTGTTTCCGAGTCAGTTCCCTAATCAGCCATTTGTGATCCACTGCTGTTTTATAAACCGCGTCGCGGATATCCTGCCCGCCGGCGTTTATGATTAAAAGATTCCAGCCGTTTTCTTCCTTAGTATCCACCGATGTAACGCCCGGAATCTGTTTTAATGCGTTTTCTATTTCAGCCTTTGGACCCTTGATCTCGGCCAGCACTTTACCCCGAACGGCCGCATCCTGCACCAGATGGCTTAAAGTGTCCAATGTGGCTATCTTTCCGCGGTTTATGATGACTACCCGGTTACAGATCATCTCAACCTCGGGCAGTATATGGGTAGAAATAATAATTGTCCGCTCCTGGCCCAGTTCCTTTATCAGGTCGCGCACCTGCCTGATTTGGTTCGGGTCAAGCCCGATCGTCGGCTCATCCAAGATCAGAATCGGCGGGTTATGGATAATCGCGTCAGCCATTCCGACCCGCTGGCGGTAGCCCTTGGAAAGGTGACCGATAATCTTGCGTTCAACGTCCTTTATCCGGCATTTTTCCATAACCTGATCAATTCGGCTTCGCCGTTCCCTGGCCGGCACTCCTTTTAACCTGGCCCGGAATGTCAGGTACTCGTTTATACGCATCTCCGGATAAAACGGCACGCTTTCCGGTAAATAACCGATACAGGCACGGCTTTTCAGCGAATCCCTGACAACATCGTGCCCAAAAACCGTCACCCGGCCCGAGCTGGGCGGGATGAACGACGTAATAACACGCATCGTGGTGGTCTTCCCGGCCCCGTTCGGACCCAAAAACCCCAAAATGTCGCCCTTATCCACCGTGAACGAGATATTGTCCACCGCGGCGAATCCTGCAAAATGTTTGCTCAGGTTTTCTATTGCTATCATAATTATTCGGTCCCGATAGTAAAATCTTTAACCTTTTTTATAGCAAACTTGATAACCCTGTCAAGAAATTGAACGTTCTCGTTTTTATAGTTTATATTAAGCGTCTGATTTTGTTCGGTTTTTTATTGACAGCGCCGCGCCTTCGGATATGATGCGTGAATAAAATCATTAAAGGGAACAGACTATGGCACTGACCGGACTCGACATCTATAAGCTTTTGCCCAGGACCAACTGCAAGGAATGCGGCGTCCCAACCTGTCTGGCATTTGCCATGGCCCTAGCCGGAAAGAAAACATCGCTGGACAAGTGCCCGCATGTCTCGGAACAAACCAAGGCCGCGCTGGACAGCGCTTCGGCGCCGCCTATCCAGCTGGTTACCGTCGGCACGGGCGACCATAAACTGGAAATCGGCAACGAAACCGTACTCTACCGCCACGAACAGACTTTTTACCACCCCTCCGGCATTGCCGTGGAGATTGCCGATAATCAGCCTGTTCCCGAAATAGCCAAACAGGCCAAACATATCCAGTCCATGGAGTTCGACCGGGTCGGCAAGAAAGTGCGCATTGACCTGATTGCCGTCCGCGATAAATCCAATAATCCCGACACCTTCGCTAACGCCGTTAAAACCGTTTCCGCCGCCTCGCTGCTGCCTATGGTCCTAGTCAGCGCTAATCCGCAAGTAATCGAAGCCGGGGCTAAAATAGCCGCTTCGCGCCGGCCTTTGCTATACGGAGCCAATCCGCAGAACTGGCAAACTATGACCGATATCGCAAAAAAATATAATTGCCCGCTCGGCGTCACGGCTTCCAATCTGGACGAGCTGGCCGGACTGACGCCTAAAATCGCCGCCGCCGGAATCAAGGAACTGGTCATAAACCCCAATCCGGCCAATACCAGGCAACTCCTCAGCGACATCACCCAGATCCGCCGGCTGGCCGTAAAAAGTAATTTCCGCGCCCTGGGATACCCGGTCATCGCATTCTCGCCGAAAAATTTAACGACCCACGAAGAATCGCTCTTCGCCGCAACATTCATAGCCAAATACGCCGGCATCATCGTCATTAAAAACCAGAATTTATGGCAAATGCTCCCATTGGTTACCATTCGCCAGAATATTTACACCGACCCGCAGAAGCCTATCCAGATAGAATCAAAAATTTATACCGTCGGCGCGGTCACCGACGCGTCACCCGTTATAATAACAACTAACTTCTCGCTTACATATTACACCGTTGCGCCCGAGGTCGAAGCCAGCAAGGTTCCGGCCTACATCGTCGTAGTTAATACCGAAGGCATGTCGGTCCTGACCGCCTATTCGGCTGATAAGTTCAACGAAAAGATTATCGCCAAAACGATCAATGACTGCCAGATCGCGCAGAAAGTCCGGCATAAAAAAGTCATAATTCCCGGCTATGTCGCTATCCTAAGCGGCAAGCTCGAGGCTGAATCCGGCTGGCAGGTTATGGTCGGGCCGCGCGAGGCATCCGAGATACCGTCGTATCTCAAAAACGTCTGGAAATAAACATATGCTCCAGGTAATTATTTCTGATGTCCATTCCAACGCCGAAGCGTTAGCCGCCGTGCTCAACCACATAAAAACCACTCACGGCGCCGACGTCAACCAGATTATTTCCCTGGGCGACATGGTGGGCTATGGGCCCAACCCGGTCGAGTGCATCATCTTGGCTATGGACAATAACATCATCAATCTCTACGGCAACCACGAACTGGCCCTATTCAAGGACAAGACCAACTTCAACCCGGCCGCCCAGCGTGCCATCACCTGGACCAAGGAAGCCGTCAACCAGTCCGCCGGACACCCGAAGGTCAAGCGATTCTTCGAAACGCTCCAGTACGAATATAAATTCGCCTTACCCGGCAGTGACTTTAATATCATTTGCGCCCACGGCTCGCCCCGCGGCGTCATCGATGAATACGTCATCAAAAAAGACGATATCTTCGGGCTGACCGACAATGCCAAACAGGCGCTTCGTGAGAACTTCGAAACCGTCGACGATATCGGCTTCCTCGGGCATACGCATATACCTTATATTTGCACCGACGATTTCTACCTGATACACCCGGAATGGCAGCAATACGAACCATACCCGCTCCTGTCCGGGACCAAGACCATCGTAAACGCCGGCTCGGTCGGCCAGCCCCGGGACAATGACCCCCGCGCCTGCTATGTCACTTTCGACGGGCAAAACGTCACCCATTACCGCGTTGATTACCCGATTGACCGGACGGTGACCAAGATAAAAGCCATCGCCTCGCTCGACAAAGTGCTCTGGATGAGGCTGCTTAAAGGAACATAAAATTTCTGGACATACAATAAATTATCTGGTAAAAACGTTATATATACTATAAGGAGGAAATGACTATGAAACAGCGATTTTATGCGAGTGTGGCCGTCCTGATGGTAATCTCGTTACTGACTTTGGCCGGCAAACCCGGCGGCGGTGGTGGGAACCAGAAGCCGTCGCCAGGCGACCTGAAAAAACTGCTGGGCCGGCCCGACGCCCCGGCCGGAGAACAATCCAAAACCGATATTAATTGGCAGGCGGCATCCCTGGTAAAGGCCTTATCCGCGGCCAAGACCCAGAAAAAAATACTTTACGTATATTTCTACTTCGAGAATAAAGAGGAATTCCCGTCCAACTACGACGAGACCCTCAAAACCTATTCCGAAGAACGCGCCGTATTCGCCAAAGTTTTCGTCAAGACCGACACCAAAAATAAAATCGTAGACCCCGATGCGGCAGAATTCTTCGCTAAAAACAAGTTCTCCAACGCCACTACCCAGGCGATTATCGACTGTTACGGCAACTTCCTATCCACCGTCATATCCGTCGCTTTCAACAAAATAACCGCCGCTATCGATGCCGGCGACAAAAAAACAGCCGATATCGAAAGCGACCTCAACACCCGACTGGAAAAAGCCCAGAAAATCGAATCCGCCAAGGAAAAAAAGATGCCTGATATCATAAAGGCATACCAGCAAATAGCCAGCGATAAATATCAGGGCTACCCGGCTGTGGAAAAAGCCCAGAAGAAAATCAGAGAAATAAACAGGTCAGCCGTCGAAGAGCACAACAAGCTCGTCAAAGAATACCTGAAAACGGCCGAAGACGAGCGCGAACCCGACGCGCTGGCCGCCAAGCTTGAAGAGCTCAAGAAAACATACAAAGGCCTGCCCTGTGAAAAAGACATCCAGGAAAACCTGGCCGCGCTTAAAAAAGGCGCACTGCCGCAGGCTATCGCTGAGCCCGAACCTGAACCGGCCCCGGCCAAAGAAGAGCCGAAAAAAAACGAGCCGGTCGGTCCGGCCAACCCGGCCGATAAAACCGCTCCCGGCGATAAATCGGCAAAATAATCCGGCAAGAGAACTCAGCGTGGGAACTATTCGTCCGGGACTTTACTCCACCGTAAAGCACGCAAGGTCAAACCGGGTTTTTATGCTTTACTCCAAAACCAACGCTACCTCTTATGAACAGAGCGCTTCATATTCGGCATGCCCCTCATTTCTTACTTGACAAATAATTATTTCTTGCTAATCTATTAATAGAAGTTCGGCAGATAGCAAAATGAGACTACATAAACTATATATCATCACTGCTTTTATCGGGCTGATTTTCAGTTTAGTCCCGCCCATTTATCCCGATAACCCGACACCTTTTTACGGATTGGAATGGAAAGACATAAAAACCAAATACCAGCGTTTATACCAAAGCGCGTCCGCTCAGGACCGGTGCGAGGCAATAAAAATAATCAATGATTTGAATGCGCGATTTTTGGTATCGCCCGATGAGTATGCTTTCGAAGCGATGGAGTTTTTGTGCCGGTCATTGCCAAAGGAGCAGGACGCCACGGCGCTGAACAATATGCAAAAATGCCTGGCAGGATTCTCCGCCAAGCCTTACGTAAGCTGGCTGTCCGATAATTACAAGAAAATAGTCACCAGCGCTGTTGCCAAGATAAGATTTTTCGAGGTATTACCGCTGATAATCAACGACAAAAACGAGGCCGAGATAATGCAGATTGCCATAGACCTGTTTAAGAATCCCGGTGAGCCGGGGTTGAAAGAAGCCTTCCGTAACAGCATTATCAAATTATTATCCCATGCATCACCGGACAGCCTGATGAATTTCATTGACAATGATGAGCCGGTCATAACCAAGGCGGCGCTGAAATGCCTGGGCGAATCCGCCGCCGGATGGGAAAAACTGCCGGAATTGATACCCCTGCTTAAAAAGCAAATTGATGAATTCGTGCGCATTGAACTGGTTCATGCGTTGGAAAAAATCAGCGGCCAAAAATTAGGCGCCGAGTTTTTGCCCTGGCAGGACTGGTGGAAAAGCAATCCGCCGATGCCGGACACAGCCTTAAAAACCTGCATTGACCGGGCAATTGAGCGCGCTGCTAAGTATCTCCTTGGAGTTTATGAATCCAAGGATAACCGTGCTGCCGCTATTTCAATCGGGCAAGACAGCGAACTGCTTTTTTATACTCTGATTAAAAGCCAGATTGAGATACCGGAGCCGCTGAATGAAGCATTCATCAATGTGATGCTTAATAAGAATCCTGAAAAAACATATAATGTCGCTTTGATGGCAATAGTATTGACGGAACTGGACCGGGAAAAGTATTCGGATAAACTAATCGAGTGCGCCAAGTTTCTTATGGCCAATCAAACAAGTTTCGGCGCCTGGAGCTATGGCGACTCTAAAGCGATAAATAACGTAATCATTGTTGCGGCTGACGCCGCCGCTCAAGACAAAAATGACCCGTTGCCGATAAAGAAATTCCGGGTTAAAACGCCGTATAAACGCCTGTCAGTCTCTCAATGCGATAATTCCAATACCCAGTATGCATTATTAGGATTGCGTTCGTGCGCGGAAGCTGGCATCGAAATACCGGCCGTCGTCTGGAGCGATGCCGAGAAATATCTCCAGCGCACACAGAATGACGATGGCGGCTGGTGCTATACCATCAAGGGCAATGAAAGCTATGGCAGCATGTCCATCGGCGGTTTGGGCGCCCTGGCCATCTGCAAACATTACCAGGGCAAACAGACAGCCAACGACCCTTGTATCAAAAAAGCATTAAACTGGGTGATAGAAAACTTTGACGTTTCCAGAAACCCCAATAAAGGCCCGCATCATTATTACTACCTCTACGGCATGGAGCGGGCGGGTATCCTGTTACCCACGGAATTCTTCGGCAAATATGAATGGTACCCTGCCGGTGCGCGCTATCTTATGGAAAACCAGGGTACAGACGGGTCCTGGTATGGCGGCATTGCTGCAATTAATAGCGTTAAGAACCCACATGCGGCCAGTATTACTAACTCAATCAATATAGTTGATACCTGTTTTGCGGTCCTTTTCCTGTGCCGGGCAACTAAATTTGGAAAATGGCCGCCTGACGATACTAAGACCAAGAAAGTGCCGTCAGATAGCAAAAAGGTCCTCACCACGCCGGATAAAAAGAAATAAACCGGTATCCCGCCATATTAAACTTAATAAAACGCTGATGGCGCCATTTCAGCGCCACAAACTGCCAGAGTACAGAAGCGCCCCCCGACATTATTCGGGGGGAACGCTTTCTGTATCTCATAGGTTGTCACTTTTTCATAATCATCTCTACTTCACGCAGGTTTTTCTTTATCTCGGCTTCTGGATATTCGTAGTCCTCCAGCTTTCCGTCCAGGAACTGGTCGTAAGAGGCCAGGTCGAAATATCCGTGTCCGCTGAAGCCGAAAACGATGCATTTGGACTGTTTGGTCTCTTTGCACCTGAGCGCTTCGTCAATCGCAGCCCGGATGGCGTGCGCAGTTTCCGGCGCCGGCACCAGGCCTTCGGCCCGGGCGAATATCATAGCCGCCTCGAATACGGGTTTCTGGCGGTAGGCCACGGCGTCCACAACGCCTTTGTTGACCAGCAGGCTCAGTATCGGCGAGTCACCGTGGTACCTCAATCCACCGGCGTGGATGCTGGCCGGCATAAACTTGTGCCCGACCGTATACATCATTAAAAGCGGCGTCAGTTCGCAGGTATCGCCGAAATCGTATGTGTAAGCGCCTTTGGTCAGGGACGGACAAGCCACCGGCTCCACGGCTAGGAGTTTTACCTTGCTCTTGCCGGACAGCTTATCGGCCACAAACGGGAATGTCAGCCCGGAGAAGTTACTGCCGCCGCCCACACAACCGATAATAGTGTCAGGCGTTTCGCCGGCCAGCTGGAGCTGTTTCTTCGTCTCCTGCCCGATGACGGTCTGGTGCAGCATTACGTGGTTAAGCACGCTGCCCAGCGAATACTTGGTGTCCTGATGCGTGGCGGCATCCTCAACCGCCTCGGAGATGGCGATGCCCAGGCTGCCGTTGGAATCGGGCGAATCAGCCAGGATTTTCCGCCCGGCGTTGGTCAGGTTGCTGGGCGAAGCATATACCTCGGCCCCGTTTAACCGCATCAGCGATTTACGGTATGGTTTCTGCTGGTAACTGACCTTGACCATATAAACCGTGCATTTCAGCCCAAAGTGGTTACAGGCAAAAGACAGCGCCGAGCCCCACTGGCCGGCTCCGGTTTCGGTAGTCAGGCGCGTAACGCCCTCGGCCTTGTTATAATAGGCCTGCGCCACGGCCGTATTGGGCTTGTGGCTTCCGGTGGGCGAGACGCTCTCGTTCTTGTAATATATCCGCGCCGGCGTGCCTAAATATTTCTCCAGGTTATAAGCACGGACCAGCGGGGTCGGCCTCCAGAGCTTGTATACCTCCAGCACCTGGTCAGGAATATCGATAAACCGTTCCGTCGAAACCTCCTGCTTAATCAAGCCCATCGGGAATATCGGCGCCAGGTCGGCCGGACCAATCGGCTGGCCGGTTCCCGGATTAAGCGGCGGCGGCAACGGCGCGGGCAAATCGGCCAGTATGTTATAATACTGGGTCGGCATTTCCCGCTCCGATAGCACTATTCTGTTCTGTTTCGTGTCCATTTGTTACTCCTTTACTCTTTGTAAAACTATTTTATTGTTAACTAAGTTAAATCCGGTCATCCGAACGCAAACATAAACTTTGTTTTTGCTCAGATTAGGAAATAGGCGGAATATGTAATTAATATTATGGTCCGGTTAGGCGGACCACCAGGCAGACAGGATGGAATTGACGCGGGCGAATGACAAAGCGCCGGCCGGGGCAAAGTTGATGTTACTTGCCTGGGCGCAGTGTCCTAATTGTGATACAAAATTTCTCATAATTCTTTTACCGCTTCCGTTTGATGGGGAAGCATTATGCACAAACCGAAAAGTATGTCAATTATTTTATGTAAAAATTAAGTATCCCGGTTTGAGCCGGATAGATTCGGTATACGAATTTATCATTATCATTATCCTGTAGAAACAATAAATTCTCCACTCACTTCTGGCAAACAAATTACACTTTTAATTACAATAAAAAACGGGTAGTGAGCATCAGGTGATAACTCACTACCCGTATATTGCGGTTTGGATTGCCTGTTATTTGTTGGAGCCCGGGCCTTTGCCTTGCCCCTTGCCCTGTCCCTGGTTGTCTTTGCCCTGGCCTTTGCCATGGTCACGGACGCCTTTATTGGAATTTTGTTTGGCTTGGTCGACTTTCATGGCGTCCTTTTCCGCGTCATTGAGCTTGCCATCGCCGTCCTTATCATACTTCTTTAGCATCGCGGCACGTTTGACTTTCTGCTCGGCCTCGCTGTTTGGTTTCGTCTGGGCGCTTCCTCCTTCATGGATTTTACCGTCACTGCCTTTATAGTATTTTCTGGCAGGAGCAGGTTCGGAACGCCGGACTTTATGCTCGGATTGCATAAATGCCGCCAGTTCCGCTTGATTCAGACTGCCGTCGCCGTCCTTATCCCATTTCTGGATGAATTTATTCAACGCTTCGTTGCGGCGGGCTTCCTGGTCGGCTTTCATGGCGGCCCTTTCGGCATCATTGAGCTTGCCGTCGCCGTTCTTGTCATACTTTTTAATAATCTCTGCCTTGTAAGCGGCCTGGTCGGCTTTCCACTGTGCCATTTCAGTATCGTTCAGTTTGCCGTCGCGGTCCTTGTCATACTTCCTAAGCATCTCTGCCTTAGTGGCGGCTTTGCGTTCCGCCGGATTGATTTTGCCGTCGTGGTTGGTATCCCATTTCATATTATATAACCAGACGGCCCGGTCAGCGCGGAATTGTTTCAGCTCTTCGGCATTCAGTTCGCCGTCGCCGTTTTTGTCGTATTTGGCTATGGCTTTTGCGGACATGGGCTCACCCCGCCTGAAATCATCTTCCATATCGTCTTTTGACTGATTGCCGCTGTTATTTTGATGATAATCCTTGATGCCTTGCGTCCGGCGGGCTTCCCGGTCGGCTTTCCACTGCGCCTTCTCGGCATCGCTCAGTTTGCCGTCGCCGTCCCTGTCATATTTGCTGAGAATAGCCCGCGGAATCGTGCTATTAGTGCTTCCTGATTTCTTGTCGTCGCCCTGCCCGCTGTTGCCATCGCCTAACCAATCGATTTTACCGCTATTCTGGTCGTCCTTATTATCGCCTTTGGAAACTCCCTGCTTGGCGTCTTTATTCCCTGCCGACTTGACCGTATTCTCGGCAATTACCTGGTTAATGCCCCAAACAGTTATTGCCATTACCATCAAACACACCATTAGCTTCCTCATAATCCTTTCCTCCTTCTTCCTTATTATACAATATTAATATTCTTCTTTCCGCTTGTCTGTATAATATAACGCACATATAATGAAAATTATTGTATGGGCAATCAGAATTATTTATTTTATTTTGCAGTGCCTTTAATGCAGTATCATCCATATATTACCGCTGTTTTTATGGACGAGTCAGCTCCTAACAGAAAAGCAAGGGTGTAAGCATCCCAAAATCAGGATGTTTTACTTGACTGGGTTTATTGTTCAATGTAACTTGTCGTCGAAATTATAGCGACAATGGATTTAAATAAATAAAGGGCACAGTTTATTATGCGTAATAACAAGAAGCGTATTTTCACTATTTTGTTTGTTATCTCACTGCTTGGCATAGTACTGATAACCGCTTCGCACAGGGAAATACATGGCTTAAATGACAATGATGCGGATAATCACAGCAATTCCTGCAGTCTTTGCGAGCTGTCCTGCCATTCAATGGCACCGAAAATTAACAATTCGTTTATCCTGCCCGCAATAATCCGGACGATAAGCAATATCGACCAAATCTTCTCACCTCAAAAGCCGGGCAAATCCATTTTCCATCCGCCGAATCTTTCCGCGTAACCAACCAGCGGGAGCCATTTATAAGCGCTAATGACAAAACAAATAACACGCTGTATTGTTATGAATCAAGAAAACGGATAAAGGATAATGCCAATGAAACAATTTATCGGGCTGGTTATTTCCTGTGTATTTTTATCTGGGATTTACGGTTGCAGCTCGCCCGGGCTTGAAAAAGCAGGCGACGCAAAACAACCCGCACCAATCGGGCGCGCCGATTATCCGGGAAGTTATTCAACGGAGAAATTGCCGCTTGAAACGGAGATAAATTCCTTATCTTTGGACGAGGCGGTTGATTTGGCTGTTAAATACAACCCGGAATTGAAAGCTTTTCGAAAAGATATTGACATCGCATCAGCGCGCATTATCCAGGCAAAGCTCCTGCCTAATCCCGAAGTCTTTGCGGAAACAGAAAGCGACGCATCTAAATCGTTTGGATTCGGCCGGCTTAACAAATCAGTCCTCGGTTTATCACAGCCTATCTTTTTAGGCGGCAAGATTAACGCCCGGACCGCAGTGGCTGTTAAAGAAAAAGATATCGCCGGTTTGAATTATGAGCTGAAACTGAGGCAGCTTATCGCCGAAACCAAGAAAACATTCGTCAGCATTCTTGCCGCCGAACAACTGGTTGGTATCGCCGATGATAACCTCGAGGTTGCCAAGAAATTACTTGACGCGGTAAAAACGTGCGTTGACAACCGGGTCGTACCCGAAACAGAGTTGATAAAAGCGGAAATACAGTTGTCTTTAGCCCAGGCTAACTTGACCAATTACCAAACCGAATTGTTTAGAGCACAGAAAAGATTAAACGTCTTTTTCGGGAATATTGATATTAAGATAAAAAAGCATGCCGGCGAGCTTAAGGAAATCATACCGGAACTGGCCGGCGGAAAAATAGAAGAGGAAGCGGTTGCTTCTTCCCCGGAACTAGTCAATGCGAAGAAAATGCGCGAGCTGGCGGGAGCGCAGTATCAGCTGGCCCAGGCGGAAAGATACCCGGATATAACTATCGGCTTGGGAGCCGGCAAGGAATGGGGGGATTTCGGAAACAACAAGACAACCGAATGGTCAATAAATATACCTTTCCCGCTGTTTGACAGGAACCAGGGCAGAATTAAAGAAGCCAGGATGCTGATTGCCAAATCGGATAATGAATACGAGAGCGCCCTGAACAGGGTCAGGCTGGAGGTCAAACAGGCGATATCTTCACTGGAGAATGTCACTAACCAGGTTAAAACTTATAAGGGGAAAATTTTACCGCAGGCGGAAAAATCATTGTCACTTATTTCGGACGGGTATAAAGCAGGAAAGGTTACTTATTTGGAGATGCTTGATGCCCAGCGTACCCTGGCCGAGACGCGCCAGAATTATACCAGGCTTTTGGAAGAACTTAATAATACCGCTGTGGATATAGAATATTTAACGGGTAAACCGATTGATAAATAAAATAAGGAGGATGCTAATGGCTAAGAAAATAATTATTACCGGGGCAGTAATTTTGGCGGCATGCGCCGTATACATCCTGGTTTTCAAGAGTGATGCGATGGAAAATCAAGCAAATAAGGATGCCGGCGGCGCTGACAAAGAAGCCGCAGCCGTGCCTCAAAGCTTTGAGGAAGCCGCAAAACAACCGTGCGAACATAACATCGCCATAGCTGAATGCGCGAAATGCTGTTATGAAGTCGGAGTGGTCAGGTTGCATCCGTCCCTGATGAAAACGGCCGGCTCCGAGAATGGTTTAATTGAAACAGGGAACGTCCAAAAGAAGAAGCCGATAGTGTGCATTCAGGTGGGCGGCGAGATTCAGCCGAACCTTAACAAGTTTATTGACATTCGTTCAAAGGTAAACGGGGTTATTATCAGGCTGCAAGCCGACATCGGACAGGCAGTTAAATCCGGAGACATTATCGGCGAGATAGACAGCAACGAATACCGGGAGCTTCATCTGGAATTTTTCAGGTTTTCCGGCCTCTTAAAACTAGCCGAAAAGAATTACGAGCGGGAAGATAAATTATACCAAAAGAAATTAACCATAGAGAAGGATTTCCTGGAAGCGCAATCTGAAGTCGAAAAAATCAAGATTGAGCTGGATACAAACAGAAGAAAGCTATCCCTTTTGGGGTTAAGCGCGGAAGAACTTAAAAATTTGCCTAGTCATGCCAACCATGATGAATCGTGCTATTTGCCCATCCGAACGCCGCTTGACGGAGTAATTGTAGAGAGAAAAGCTACTCCGGGAGAATTAGTGGAAGCCAACGGCAGCCTTATGACCGTGGGTGATCTTTCGGTGCTCTGGGGCTGGGTGAATCTATATGAAAAAAATATCGGAGCTTTGCAGGAGGCTTTTAAGAATGGCCAGGTCAAGGCTGAAATCTCGATGGCCGCTTATCCGGGAAAAATATTTTACGGCCGGTTGGATTATATCGCTGATAAGATGGATGAACATACCCGCACTATTAAAGCCAGAATTGTTTTGGATAACTCGGAAGGTTTTTTAAAGATAGGCATGTTCGCCGACTGCAGGCTGTTAATAGAAAATAAGGAGCCCATTCTGATGATACCCCAAGATGCCCTGCTTGATGACGGCGATATTGCCTTTGTATTTAAACGGTTAAGCGAAGGCGTATTCGTCAAACAGGTCATTAAAATAGGCCAGATATTCGCCAACGGCATAGAGGTCAAAGAAGGCTTAAACGGGAATGAAACAATAATTTCCCGCGGCGCATTCGTCCTGAAATCGGACATCTTAAGGGAAAAAATGGGCGCTGGATGCGCTGATTAGCTATGTTTTAATGCTTAATAAACCAACTTTTACGCTGGCAGTTTGAGTGTAACGAATTACTGCCAGGTATACTGGGCTGTAAGTCGCTTCGCTTCAACGGCCCACGTACAGGAGATAAAATATGTTGGATCAATTTGTGGAATTCATTATCAGGCAAAGGCTGTTAATAATTGTTCTGGCGGTCGTTATTGCCGTGGCCGGCATTTATGCCTGGCAGGAACTGGATATTGACGCCTTCCCGGATGCAACCAATGTTCAAGTCATGATATTAACCGAAGCTCCGGGCTTGGCTACGGTTGACGTGGAACGCCAGGTGACATATCCCATAGAGTTCAAAATGAGCGGCTTGCCATATGTGCGCCAGGTCCGTTCTCTTTCCAAGCCGGGCTTTTCACAAGTTGTTATTGTATTCGAAGACTCCACAGATATCTATTTTGCCCGCCAGATAATCAATGAGCATCTGCAGATGGCGCGGGAAGACCTGCCGGAAGGCATCGTCCCTGAATTAGGGCCCATCTCTACCGGATTGGGCGAAATTTACCAGTATACATTAAAAAGCGACACTAAAAACATGATGGAATTAAGAACCATCCAAGATTGGCTGGTTGCCCCGCAATTAAAAACCATACCCGGCGTCGCCGAAGTTAATAGTTTCGGCGGTTTTGTCAAACAGTATCATATAGAAGTGGCTCCGGAAAAACTTACCAAATTCGGCTTGACTTTGAAGGACATTTATGAGGCTGTCCGCCAAAATAACGCCAATGCCCCGGGTAATTTCATCACTAAAGGGTGGGAGCAAAGTTATATACGCAGCATCGGACTGGTCGGTAATATTAAAGATATAGGAAACATTGTTATAAAAGCGGAAGGCGGAGCTCCTGTTTTCTTGAGCGATGTGGCGAAGATTAAAATCGGGCCCGAAACCAGGCAGGGAGCCGTGACTCACGACGGCAAAGGCGAAGCTGTTGCCGGAATGGTTATTATGTTTAAAGGCGCTAATTCTAAAAATGTAGTTGATAAAGTAAAAGCAAAAATGCCTCAAATCCAGGCAATGTTAGCCAAAGAAGGGGTTCAAATAGATGCCTTCTATGACCGCACCTCATTGATTCAATCATGCGTCAATACCGTCAACTCCGCTTTATTGGAAGGCGGTTTCCTGGTCATCCTGGTTTTATTGCTCTTCCTCTGGGACCTCAAAGGTGGTTTAATCATTGTGTTCTCTTTACCCTTCAGCGTTTTGATTGCTTTTATCCTGATGAAATGGCTGGGCCTTTCAGCGAACTTAATGTCCCTGGGCGGATTAGCCATTGCTTTAGGCAAAGTAGCCGACGCCGGAATTATCGTCACGGAAAATATTATCAGAAACCTGGCTGATACAAGCGCCACCGCCTCCCGTACTCATAAAATAAAGAACGCCCTTAAGGAAGTTGCCGGGCCGGTCACATTTGCCATGTTCATCATTATTATCGTTTTCTCGCCGCTCTTTGCCCTTCAGGGAATCGAAGGCAAGTTTTTCAAGCCGCTGGCCATTACCAATACCCTGGTGTTATTAGGCGCGCTGTTTACCGGATTGATTATCATCCCGGTCTTGTGTTTTTACCTTCTTAAAGAAGGCAAAGAAAACAAAAGTTTTATCATGAAAATATTGGAGAAACTCTATTATCCATCCCTGTTATGGGCCACGAAAAATAAAATAGCTGTTGTCTCCGCAACGCTCATAATTTTCCTGGCCAGTTTATTTGTCGTCTCCAAAATGGGAACTGAATTTATCCCCCAGCTTGATGAAGGGGCAATTGCTATTAATCTGGTTAGATTGCCTTCCGCTTCATTGGAAGGCTCCAAAACCGTAGCTCAGGAAATAGAGCGGCGGATCATGAAATACCCGGAGGTAAAAACGATCGTTTCCAAAACCGGCCGCGCCGAGATTTCCGAAGACCCGATGGGCCCTGACCAAACCGACCTTTTTATCATGCTTAAAGATAAAACGGAATGGCGAAAAGGTATTACTAAAAATGATTTAATCACGTATATTTCCGGCGAATTGAGCCAGATTCCCGGCATTCGCCCTTCTTTCAGCCAGCCGATTGCTTTAAGGGTTAACGAGCTCATTTCCGGGGTAAAATCCGATCTGGCGGTAAAAATATTCGGCGATGATTTGGATGTTTTGCAGGCAAACGGCGTAAAGATTTCGCAAATACTGTCAGAAACCCAGGGTGCAAGTGATGTTAAGCTGGAGCAGGTGTCGGGATTCCTGCAAATAGACATAGAGATTGACCGTTCCGCGATTGCCCAGCATAAAATTAATGTAGCCGACATAAATGACATTATAGAAACGGCTGTGGGCGGTAAAATCGCCACTTATCTTGTCGAAGGCAGACAGCGTTTCGCTGTCCTTATCCGCTTCCCCTATGAAAAACGCAAAGATATTCAGTCCCTGGAAAATATTCTCATACCCAGCCCGGAAGGTTATCAGGTGCCGTTGGAACATCTCGTTAAAATAAAAGAGGTCGAATCCCCGGCCCAAATAACCCACGAAAACAGCCTCCGGTGCATTGTCGCTGAATGCAATATCCGCGGCCGTGATAGCGGGACTTTCGTCAAGGAAATACAGGATAAAATCAAACCGATTGAAAAATCGTTCCCGGTCGGGTATTTTATTGATTACGGCGGCCAATTTGAAAACCAGCAACGCGCCCAAAAAAGATTGATGATGATTATCCCGGTTTCAATCCTGCTGATTTTCCTGCTGCTGTTTATGTCATTTGGCTCTGTCCGGAATGCGTTTTTGGTTATACTCAATGTGCCCTTTGCCCTCGTGGGCGGCATTTTCGCCCTTTATTTCACGGGCCAATACCTGAGCGTTCCTTCTTCCATCGGCTTCATCGCTCTCTTCGGGGTGGCTATGCTTGACGGCATAGTATTGATTTCGTATATCCAGCACCATCATAAAGAAAAAGGATTGTCCATTGAAGACTCGATTATGAAAGGCTCTTTATTACGGCTTCGCCCGATTCTGATGACCGCGTCCGTGGCGATTATCGGCCTGATTCCATTGCTTTCGGCAACCGGTCCGGGCGCTGAAATACAACGGCCATTGGCAACAGTCGGCATCGGCGGCTTGATTACCTCCACCTTGCTCACTCTGCTGGTATTGCCGGTTATCTATCCCTGGTTCCATAAAAAAAGAGTCGATAAAACCACAGCTTAATACTCCGGCAGTTTGTACTTGTCCCGCTACGGCGGGATGGCGCTCCGCGAACACAACCCAGGCTGTTAGAGTCTCGCCTAAATACAAACAGACCCCCACCCCATTTCTCCAGCCGTATTTCTTGAATATGGCGTGAACCGGCTCGGCTTATTTGTATTTGCTTGACGGACGGATGATTTAGCGTTAATTTATATATTATGAATATCCTGGAAACTCAAGATATCACCCGCCGTTTCGGAACGCTGACAGCGGTTGGCTCGATGAGCATCGCGGTCGGCGCCGGCGAGGTCTTCGGGCTGCTCGGACCAAACGGGGCCGGCAAGACAACTCTCATCAAGATGCTGATAACCATTCTACCGCCCTCCTCTGGCAAAGCCAGCGTGGCCGGATTTGATATCGTCCGGGAATCGTCAAACGTCCGCCGCAACATCGGTTACGTGCCCCAGATGATTTCGGCCGACGGCGCGCTGACCGGATACGAAAACCTGCTCTTCTTCGCCAAGCTTTACGATATCCCCCGGTCCGAGATTAAGGCCCGGGTAAACAGTTCCCTGGAATTCATGGGGCTGAGCGATGTAGCCGACAAACTGGTCAGGAAATATTCGGGCGGAATGATTCGCCGCC
>JAZDFB010000140.1:0-6239 GCA_043808305.1 Planctomycetota bacterium
CGCGATCATCGTCAATGCTCAACGATAATGCCGAGTTTGTCACCTTTTGCCTGATTTCTTCCAGATAGGCCAGCTTTTCCTCCTCGGTTATTTCGCCGTCCTTGTCGGTATCGATAGCCGGGAAATAGTTTATGGCTTCAAGGTTGCCGATGGCAATCCAGTAATCAACGAATATCAGGTCCTGCCAGACGCTAATCTGGACGCTGTTGGTGATGCCCTGGACCTCGCGGTCGGAGATGTCGTGGCCCTGGGCCAGCCCGCCCACCAGCAACACCAGTACTATGGCAAACCCGAGCAATCTACATTTCATATTATTATTTATATCAAAATCCAGTGGAAATATCCAGCAATTAAGGCAAATATCAACAACCCCAGTAATCCGACAGCTTTTATCCTCATCCTTATGGCCAACCACAGGGCAACAATTATGCCCAGGGCTATTAGCGCGGTATTGATATACCAGAGCGTGGCCGGAGCCATCAGCGGGTTAGCCAGGTAGCCGGCAGTGCCGAACAAGTTCCAGCGCAGGCCAAACGGGTCGGATATCAGGGCGACTATCTCGGCCCCCCTGAGGTCAACCAGTTTTACGGTATTGGCCAGATGGAAGAATAGTGTCAGAGGAATGATGGCATAAGCCGCCCGCCGGAAGCCGTAATTGATAAGCATGAACAAGATGATGCCCAGAAGCACGCTCGAGCTGAATATCAATGAGATGCCGACGTTAAAGCCCAGCCACTGCCCCATCAGAACGGTTATGGCCTGGTAACGCGGGCTGAGCGATACCGCCCCGAACAAAGACATAACCAGAAGCAGGACAATCATCCAGATTTCAGAACGGTCGCTTACCGGAGGGAATTCTCCGCTCCGGCTCAGGCCGGCCAGCTCGCTGAAAGGCGAGCGGATATTGACGGCGATATTATCTTTCGGACAGGTCCGTATGCATTCGGTGCAGAGGATGCAATATAAGCTGGTATCCATCCGGCCCGGGTATTCAAACACCGGACAGGCATAGCCGCGGTCATTGCCCTTGATGCAGTCCTTGGTGGCGCATTTCTGGCAGGCATCCTTATCGGCGCTGCGCAGTTCAAGCGGAGAGAGCATGCTGTAGACGCCGGATACGGCGCCGACCGGGCAGACATAACGGCAGAATGACTGGCGCTCGAACAGCAGCGCCGAGATAATTGCAGCTGCCAGGATTATCAGGGCGATGTACGCGGTCAGTCGCGGGCTATCGGTCATATTAAAGACATACTCCAGCCCGATGATAATAACAAGCAATACCGAGGCCAACCACATATTGCGGAACGGAGCAATCCACTTAAGATTGAGCGAAAACAGATTGTTGGTCCGGCCAAAGAACTTCAGCCGCTGGAGCCAGAGGGCCATTGTGTTCCAGGGGCATACCAGACACCAGGTCTTGCCGCTGATTAGTATCAGTAAGGTTATGAATACCATCCAACCCGGGATAACCAGCCATGTATTGATGTTACGGTAGATATTGCCGAATAATCCGCCGATGATTATCAAGAGCAGGAATGCTACGAAGACAAGCTGGATGATGAATATGAAAAAAGTGCTAAGAATCATCCGCTTTAACCGGTTGGATAAAATATTCATCAGGGTGTTCCCTCGCGTCTGACTCGCACTATTACTATGGTAACCAGCAAGGCCAGCATGATTACAGCCAGGAAAATGCTATTCGGAGGCGGCGAACCGAGCTGGATATCGGTCTGGAGCCATTGGGATGGACTGCCTAAATCAGCCGCGTCATAGGACACCTTGAGCCGGCCTTTAAGCGGATAGCTATATGAATAACGCAGGTAGAATATGCCGGTATTATCCGGCTCAAGGAAACTGTTAAAAACTTGTTTCCCGTGCGCATCTTCGATGACCACCGCCCTTTTGCCGAATATCGGCCGCTTGACGTTATCCTCGAGATAGAGCATCAGGTCAACCGTATCCGGCGCCCGGTCCAGGATGGTCACAAAAAGGTTATAATCTTTTAAACTTGCAGTTAAACCGGCATGAGGCAGACAGGAGTTATTGGCAATCAGTTCCTTCTGGACGCCGGCAAAGCCGGCGTGGTGCGCCAATATGTCAGGCGGGTATAAAGCTAGGCAACCCAATATAATTAAAAACAGACAAGGTCTGAACCATTTCATCAAAGATACTCATCACCACAGAAATCAAGTGAAGTCTCCCCAATTACTATTATTTAATTACCGGACATACCTTTACCAGGTTGGCACCGGCAATAAATGGTCGATAATCAACGTGGCTATTTCAGGATTATTATTACCGGTCCATTCAACTATCAAAGGAAAAGACGTCTTTTCCAACATCAATCCGATGCCAGTAACTATGTAGACTTTATTAGTATCGCTCTTTTCGTTATTATAACCATCCACAAACGCCTTAGCCGATTCCTTGTCACAGAGCATTCCCAGGGTATGGAAAGCATATTGCTTTAAGGTTTCGTTGGCGCCCTTGGTATGCTGAACCAGCTGAGCCACAATCTCGCTCCTCTTGCCGAGCATGGAAAGCGCCACCGCCATATTTGTATAGGCGGACGACATGACGTTTTTATCGACATTGGCCCAGACGGATTGGATGGCTTCAACGGCTTTTTCGTCGCCCATCATACCCAGCGCCAGTATAATATAAGGGGACATTATCGGGTCATTGGGCTGTTTTTTCAACATGGCAATCAAAGCCGGGGCCTGGCTGTTATCTTTCATAATACCTGACGCCACGACTACAGCGGCCTTTAGGAATTGCCTCTTTTTCCTGTCTTCCATTATATTTTTAAATTCAACCTTATAAGAATCATCGCCCAGAATGCCCATAGCCAGGACAACAAGGCCGTCTCCTTCGGCGGTTCTGGTTTCCTTCAGTGCCTTAGGCAGCGCGCTGACCACTGCTTTCATATCCATTACTTCTTTATTACGAACCGCTATTTGGGCCAGAGATATCGCCGCCAGCCCGCGGATGATGCTTTCCTTATCTTTCAAAAGGTTAATCAGCTCTTCCTGGATTTTCTTGGGTTCATTAGCCGAACCGGCCGGGCCTACATTGACCATACCCAGCGCCATGGCAACCGAGATGCGGACTTCTTTGTCGCGGTCATTGAGGGCTTTCTTTAGTTCCTTAAAAGCCTCTTCATTGGCAATCCGGCCCAGCCCGAGCGCCGCGTAACCGCGTATCTTAGGGCTTATCTTTTCAGAGCCGTTAAGCAAAGCGGCGAGTGCAGCGACCGCTGAATCGTCTCTGGTCAAACCCATGGCTATGGCCACGGCGGCCTGAAGATCGGCAAACTTATTATTTTCCTTATCACCGCTGATATCCTTCAAAATTCCGTACACGGCCGGGTCTTTGAGGTATCCAAGAGCGGCCACGGCATGGCTACGCACCACTTCCTGTTCGGCCTTATCCGTGGCAACCGGTTTCAGCGTCTCAATGGCCGCGTTATCCCCCAACCAGCCCATTGCCAGAATAGAATAATCTTTAACCAGGATTTGTTTTGCTTCTTTAAAAGCAGTTTGCAAGGATTCCAAAACAGCCGGGTCGCCGCTTCTGCCCAAGGCCAGCGCCGCATTCCAAACAACCGTAAAATCCTTCTCGGCCAGCGCAGTTTTCAGGACAGTGAGCAACTCCTCGTATACCGGGCTTTTGACGACAGAAGTTGTGCCGCCTTCGGTCTTTTTTATGCTGACCCACTCGATGGGCTGCTTGAAATTAAGGAATTTTTCCCTGTTGAGCGTCCACCAGACCTCCCAAGGTTCTGCCACCCCGGTTGACGACCTCATGCTTTCGATACGGGGCTGAAGCCCAACGCTCAGCGGGGGCCGGGAGGAAGATGGCGGCGGCGGCTGGCCGCTTGGTTCCCATTCACTTTGCTTCGGCGGCGGGGCCGACTTAGGACAAGCACTCTCGCTTATCTGATTCCAGGTCACTATAAATAAAAAACTTGCCAATATCAGCAATAACAATGCGTATTTTTTCATATTTTATCTGTCCTCCTTGCTTTAATATAGCCTGAAAAACCCGTTTTGTCAAGAATAAAATCTATTATTACATAATAATAGATTGCTTTAACCATCTTAGATACGGCTTATCCCCTGCCGTAATAGGCAAAGAGATAATCTCCGGCACTTCATAAGGGTGAATACTTCTTATTTTATCGGCTAATTTGCCGAATACGGCTTTTTTTGTCTTGATTATCAGAAGCAATTCCTTATCTTCACACAACTTACCCTTCCATCTATAAAGTGATTCGATAACCGGTATTATATTCACGCAGGCGGCTAACTTAGACTGCACCAGCGATTTGGCTATGCCTCTGGCCGCCTTCATATTTGGAACTGTCACAAAAACTACGGCGTACATAATCAGTTATTTCAATCCCTCGTAAAACTTCTTCATTAATAAGGCGTCCTGTTCCAGATTGGGGCTTTCACAAACCAGGAATCCCCCTACCCGGTAATCCTTCAGGGCTTTTAAAAGTTCCTTGTAGTTCATATCGGAATCCGGCAGGTCCAGATGTTTCAATTCCCCCTTGGCTGAATACTTTATACCGGACGTATGAATATGCAACCGCGCCAAAGCCTCAGCTCCGATTGACTTTTTCACCTTTTCAAGCGCGTCGGCAAATTCATCATAACTATTATATGCCCCGCCGGATCTGGCATGCATATGCGAAAAATCTATGCATAACCCCAGGCCATCCAGCTCGCCGGCCAGGTTGAGCAACTCATCCAAAGACCCAAATTGGGATGGTTTCCCGGTAAGCTCCGGCGAAAGCCGGATATTTATATTTTCTTTCTTGAGCTGATTTAACACAAACTTAAGGTTTTTCTTTATCTCATTGTATGTTTTCTGCGGCGTATCACCCAGATAAAATCCGGCATGGAATGTCACGCTTTCAGCGCCGCATAAAGCGCCGATTCTGGCGCTGTCGTAAATTCGCTCCTGGCTGGCCTCTATTTTATATGCCTCTTTAGCATTAAGATTAATAAAATACGGCCCGTGCACGGTAAGATGCAATCCTGTCTTTTCCCGTTTTTCGGCGACTTTCCGGGCCGTTAGTTCTCCCATCCGCACGCCCTGTACAAACTCCAGTTCCATGAAATCCAAGCCCAGCTCCTTGATACGCTCGAGCCCTGATAAAGTATCAGTAAATCTACTGCTTCTGGGTACTCCTGCCGTTCCGAACAATAGATTCATGATATTATTATATCCTTTTTGTTGTATATTGAGCTTTTCAGAATTATTTACGGGTATTATTCAAAAAGGCTTGCGCTGCTTGATCAAGAAGTCTGTCATAAGGCAATAATCTATTCGTCTTCTTTTTCTTCCTTAGGCTTATTCTTGGCTATGATTGCTTCTTGAGTCTTAAAAGGAACAAGGTCGTAGTGCGAAAATTCTATGCTGTAATGCCCCTCACCGGCCGTCATGGAACGAAGCTCGGTCGAATAGTTTACTATCTCTCCCATCGGAACTGTAGCTTTTATAACCTGTTGCCCGGATATGGTATCCATACCGGTAATCCTGCCGCGGCGGGAGTTCAAATCGCCGGTAATATCACCCATATATTTGGAAGGAACGGTTATTTCAATATTGACGATTGGCTCCAAGAGCGCCGGTTTAGCCGATAGAAATCCGGTTTTGAATGCCTTAGACCCGGCGATCTTAAATGATGCCTCGGATGAATCCACCTCATGGTATGAGCCGTCGAATATGGTCACCTTTACGTCTACTACATGGTAACCAGCAATAACGCCGCGTTCCAGGACCTCTTTAACTCCCTTTTCCACGGCCGGAACATATTGCGATGGCACGGAACCGCCGAATAACTCGTTGGCAAACTCAAATCCGGCACCGCGCGCAAGAGGCTCTAACTTTAAATAGACCTCGCCATATTGCCCCCGACCGCCGGTTTGCTTCTTGTGCTTATGATGACCTTCAGCCGGCAGGGAAATCGTTTCTTTATAAGGTATCTTAGGCTGTTTGGTGTTCATCTGGACATCGAATTTACGCTTCAATCGGCCCATAGCAATATCCAAGTGCAGGTTACTCATGCCAGTAATGACCAGTTCATTAGTTTGCTGATCGCGTGTAACCTTAAAACCAGGGTCAGAAGCCGCCATCTTAGATAAGGCCATACTCAACCTTTGTTCGTCACCCTTTGATTTGGGCTCAACCGACAGAGACGCCATCGGGGTCGGGAACTTTATCTTAGG
>JAZDFB010000141.1:0-15465 GCA_043808305.1 Planctomycetota bacterium
GCCTGCGCTGAAACGCAATATAACGCACCCTAAAGGGTGCGGCTACCTCAAAAACAGACTTTTTAGACAGCCTGAGTAAGGTTATGAATTATAAGTTAGTTGCTGTTGCCGTATTACTTCTTTTGTTCGGTGCGGCCTTTGCCCAGGGCCACGACATCTCCGACCGCGAGGTTCAGGGCATCACCACCAGCGTCCAGCTCAGCGTCTGGCAGGACCTGATATTCGTGGATTACTGGATTGCCATCGGCAATCTTGAGGCCATAAACTATTTCCCGGCCATCGATGCCGACAAGGACGGCGAGATAACCGATGATGAAAAGCTGGCCTATCTGGAAGAAATCCGGCAAAAGGTGACCAACTCGGCATTCTCGCTGAGCATTGACGATGACCGCAATATACCTTTGAAACAATGGAAGCCGGGCACTATCGTCGTAGACCAAAACAAAGACGCGCCCGTACCCATCAAGATAGGCCTTGAATTCACGCTGGATTTCAGCACCTTCCCGATAACCAGGTCCCAGGAGCATAACCTGACCTTCTTCATCGGCAATATTATGAATAAGAAGGTACTGACCAAGATTTATGTCAATCAGGACGAATGGATTAATATCAACTGGACGCCGGAGGATTACAGCCACTGCCTTGGTTTAAGCAGCGGCATCTACCTCAAGACCTATGAATCGACCTGGGCTAAGTTTGTCTTTACGATACTGGATAAACCTGCCGGAATGCCGTCGCCTTTCGAGTTCAACCAGGCGCCGGTCAAGCCATCGGGCCAGCAGAACATCAAGGTCGAAAGTTTATTATCCGGTGACCTAACGTTTGGCATAATCGTAATCGCGCTCCTGACCGCATTCCTGTACGGAGCAGGGCACGCTTTTGCGCCCGGGCATGGCAAGACACTGGTAGCGGCATACCTCATTGGTTCCCGGGGCACGGTCGGGCAGGCGCTGGTCCTGGGGCTTATCGTGACCTTTACCCACATATTTACGGTGGTAGTAGCCGGGCTGATTGCCCTGGGCGCTTCCAGCTACGTCCATCAGGCCGCATTGAGCACCTATTTGGGAGTTATCTCCGGCTTGATTATTGTCATCCTGGGTGTTTTGATATTTGTGTCGCGGGCTTTCGGGAAGGGTCTTTCTGAACACCATCATCACAATGGACATGAACACGGACATGAACATACCCATGAACATGAGGAAATGCATCATGAGCATGAACATGACCATGAGCACAGCCACGGTGAGGAACATCATGATCACGAGCATACCGAGCACTCGCGTAGCGACATAGGTGAAAAGGTGAAGCTCAAACACCTTATCGGGCTGGGTATCAGCGGAGGTCTTGTCCCTTGCCCGACCGCCATATTCATACTTCTTTTAGCTGTTAACTTTAAAAAGACAGTATGGGGCCTGGTGCTTATCGGTGCATTCAGCCTTGGGCTGGCCGCCGTCCTTATCGGCATCGGCATCCTGATGGTTACCGGTTCGTCGCTGTTGAACAGGTTCTCGGCCAGCGGCAGGGTAATCAGGATTATTGGCATCATCAGCCCGATTATTATTACCTTGGTCGGGTTTGCCATCATATTCAAGGCATTTGTTGATGCCGGCATAATAATACTTAACCTTCAGGCAATGCCTTAAATATTATGAATAAACCGCAGAGGCACAGAATCCACAAAGCATTATCAAATAGTATTATTCTCTGTATAGACGGAAATGTTGTATGAAAAAATGGGACGTAGTTATTTTTTTGATTATAATTTTGCTGTTGGGATATATCTGGTGGCAACATAAGGTAAATAATATCGCACCTGTTATTAATCCAACTCAACCGAGCAAGAGTATTGATTCTCATCAAGTGGGCAAAAAAGATTCGGCAGTTAATCTTCAAAATACCAATAATATTCCCCCAAAGGCATCTTCTAATTTGATTGGTTCTAATCCAGATAACATTAGCAAGAACATTGAAAACGATAGAAACCATATCATATCGAGAACCGTTTTATCCCAACCTCCTATCTCCGCAGTAGAAGTCCCGAAAGATGTGTTGCCTAAGACGAGTAAATCAATTAATACCGTTTCATCATCTGCAATATCAACTTTTGCTATGGTTAAATGCTGTCAGGTTGCTTCTGGAGCAAGAGATACTTTAGCACTACGAGTGGATGGCACACTTTGGGCTTGGGGACAAAATAAATACGGCGAATTAGGTTTGGGAGATACTGTTAGCCGCACATCGCCTACTCAGGTAGGAACTGATAGTAATTGGAAACTTATCGCATTTGGTTTTATAGACTCGTTCGGCATTAAAACTGATGGCACGCTTTGGGCTTGGGGCTCTAACCAAGATGGTAGGTTAGGATTAGGTGATATTACCATGTATATGCGGATTTTATTGCCAACTCAAGTAGGGACGGATAATGACTGGGATTACATGTCTGCAGGCAGTTCTCATACTTTAGCCATCAAAACTGATGGCACACTTTGGGCTTGGGGGGACTTAAGTATTGATAGCATATTACAAACCAAACCGGTTAAAGTCGGCAATGATAAAAACTGGAAGTATGCCAAGTGTGGCCACGGTTACACATTAGCTATTAAGAACGATGGTACACTTTGGGCTTGGGGACAAAATAAATACGGCGAATTAGGTTTGGGAGATACTGTTAGCCGCACATCGCCTACTCAGGTAGGAACTGATAATGATTGGGCTAATATCGCATGTAAAAATCAAAGATCTTTTGCTATTAAAACCAATGGTACACTCTGGGCTTGGGGATTCAATCCCGATGGTTATCTCGGAGTAGGTGATTGGATTGCTCACTATTCCCCCGTGCAGGTAGGCATGGACAATAATTGGTATCAAATATCTTACCAAGATACCCATTGCTTGGCTCTAAAAACAGATGGCACGCTTTGGACTTGGGGATATAATTACCACGGTGAGTTAGGATTAGGTGATTATGGAGAACAAACATTTCGAGTTACACCTAATAAAGTAGGTTATCAAAATGACTGGGCAAATATTGAATCTGGATATGCAAATTCATATGCGATAAAAAATAATGGTACACTTTGGGGCTGGGGAGATAATTACTATGATGATATGGGATTGGGAGATACAGGGAATCATTATCTATTTACCAAACCCATTCAGATTAAACCTTATGATTGGAAGAATTACGGGAAATAATTAAAATAATATACTGGATTGGTTAGTAGCCCAACAAGCTATCCTAAAGTCATGGGAACGGCTTGCTATATTTATAATGGGTTATTTTACTGTATTGTAGAATAACGCTTACAGGAAATAAGGATTTAAATAAATTGACGATAGAATAAAAGTATGATGACCTATAAACCAATAAAATCAATGATTGTAAAATATATAGCCTGTTCCTCAGGCTTCAGGCATTGCCGTAGTAAAAGATGAAAGATGATAGAAGAAAGATGAAAGGAAGGAATAGTAGCACATTTGTCTTCCATCTATCTTTCATCTCTCATCTCTCATCTCTTTTCTTCCTTCTCTGTGTTCTTCTTGCCCCGTTAGAAGCGGCGATAGGGTTGTTGAGAAGACAGCCAAAGTTATACAGAACGTTACTGCTGGTGCTTCTAACGGGGTGGACTGTCTCAGCGGCAAATGTTTACGCTGACCAGAAAACGGATATCCTGATACAGAAACTGTCAGGCAAGGATATAAATACCCGCAAAGAAGCCGTGGCCGAAATCGGCGCAATGAACAACATATCCGGCGCGCGCCTGCTTCTCACCGCGGCCGATGACAATGGCCTGCAGCCTGAAATCATCCAGTCATTCAGCCGGTTCACCGATACGGCGGTAGTGAAATTCCTGCAGGACGAGGCGCTGGTATTCCCCAACAATAATATCCGCCTCATCGCGGCCAGAGCTCTGTCCGAGATGGGTTTCAAGGGCGATGAATACTACGCTCAGGTCATAACTCCTCTGTCCAAATCCATCACCGATTCCTCGGTGGCGGTGCGCCTGGCCGTGGTTCAGGCCGTCAGTAATTACATCTCGCCCGGGCATACCCCGGAACTGATAGATAATGACAACGCCATATTCCCGCTTTTAGCTCAAGCCCTTGATGACGATGACTATCCCCAGGTGCGCGAGGCGGCGGCCTATGTCTTAATCAGGTTCATCGCCAACCCGCGCATCCTGAAATGCCTGCTCAGGCGATACCACGTCGAAGGCAACCTGACAGTCCTCTGGACCATAGAAGACCTGCTTATCGAGCAGTCCGACAGCCAGACGCTTGATTACCTGGCAAATACCGGCCTGAACAGTAATTCAATGGCCGTCCGGGCGCTGTCAGCCCGGATTCTGGGCCGGCGCCAGGCCGCTGAATATGTGGAACTGCTCCGGCCGGACCAATCGGACAGCAACGAGGTCATTGCGGCCAAGACCTGGGCCCGGTCACAGATAGAACCGGTCAAAAATCCGGTCGGACCGGAAAAGACCGATGTATCATATGTTAAACTGCCTTCCATCCTGAACCTGCGGTTCGGCGCCAAGAAGGACAAGGCATTAAAAGAGTGGGGCGCCAGCCCGCAAACAGAACAGGCTGTAGCCCGCGGCCTTGAGTGGCTGGCACGCAAGCAGGAAGAAAACGGCTCCTGGAGCTGTTCCCTGCACAACCCCTGGCACGGCAAGCTGTCGTTGCCCGGATTTACCAGCGACGAGGATGAACTGCTTGACCCGGCCGTAACCGGGTTGTCCTTGCTGGCTTTTGCGGCGTCCGGCAGCACCCATCATTACGGCCGTTACATTAACATCGTTGAAAAAGGAATGAGGTACCTGCTTTACTGCCAGGACCGGGACGGTTGCATCAACCTGGAAAAGGACCACCGACATAACCAGCGTTGCCTCCGGAGCGGGCTGGACCACGGCGACCTGGTCCGGCGTTATAACCACAACATCGGCACTATGGCGCTGGTGGAACTGTATGCCATGACCAAAGACCCGGTATTAAAACCTTATGCCCAGCGGGCGCTCAACCACTCACGCGAATATGTTATGAAGGATTACGCCTGGTCGTTCTATCTGGAGCCGACCGACATCGGGCCGAGCATATTCTATATCTTCGCGCTGAATATGGCCGGCCAGACCGACCTGATGGTCTCGCCGGATGATATCACCAGGGCCAAGACCTATATCAGGACCCTGACCGATGCCCGGACTGGCCGGATTCTGCATATCTGTTCCATACCCGTTTGCTACGGCGGGTTCGACAGCACCGCAACCGGCATCGTGGCAAGATTTCTGATTAACCTTTTTGATGAACCTAACAAACCTGTAGTTGCTCAATTTATTGAGCCCAACAGCCCGATGAATCGGGCGACTACAAAGAAACCGGATGAAATATTAAAAGAAGTGCAGGCTAAGGCTCGGGATTTTATCAAAGGCCACCCGCCGGTCTGGCGGCCGATGTATCAATTGCCGTCTGACCTCTGGGAAAGCCAGTTTATCCAGGGCGATATCCTCAACGAGTGGTATTGGTATTACGGCACGATGGCGCAGTTAGCGCTTGGCGGGCCGGATTGGTCCGAGTGGAACAAGCAGATGCAGTCATTGTTACTGAGGCACCAGCGGCAGGGCGGCGACTGGGACGGCTCCTGGGACCCGGACGGCCCCTGGGCAAACGTCGGCGGACGGATATATTCCACCGCCTTCGCCATTATGACCCTGCAGGCGTATTATAGCTACGATTTAAATAAGTAAGCGGATTAAACAGATATAACAGATTATGAAAAAGTATCTGATAATTATTCTGGGTTTATTAATCTTAGTAGCGATAATTATTTATCTTTTGGCAAACAAAGTTCCTCCTGACCATACCCCTCATTCCGTTGAGCCGCATATAGTATATAAATATAGTTACGCTTATTCTCAAATTCCCCCAGAAACAAAGCCAATAATTTATGAATACCACCTCTGGTTGGAGATAGGTGAAGCATGGATAAAGGATTACGAGTTGCTGGAGATAAAAGGGTATACATCGTCTTCATCTGTCATTCCGTCGAAAGACGGAATCCAGAATAATGGTGTTTTAATGACCAAAACCATCTCCAAAACTATAGACCTAACTAAATCTATACCAACCATAACCGAAACCAACACAACAAAAATCCTGCTAACCCGGATTGGCCCGGACTGGAATGAGGTCTATAATTACGATACCATGAGGTATGTGCACCTGCAGTCCGGGTTCAAATTAACCGGCCAGAAAAACAATATTTCCCTAACCCTAACCCTACGCAATGGAAAGACCAACCAGACTAAGGACCTGACCCTGCCGGTGTATATGTACTAAATGCAGAATATTTTGCCATAAATTCTTGACATTGACCACAAAAGGTATACTATTGACCACAAAAGGTATACACTGATATGCTCAAAGAAATATTCTCATCCAAAGCCCGGATAGCCCTTCTGAAGCTGTTCCTGCTGAACCAGGCCAAGGCGTATTATTTAAGGGAAATTGCCGCGCAAACCGGTTTGCCCATCCAGGCCGTCCAGCGTGAAACGGCCCGTTTGCTTAAAACGGGGCTGATTGACAAATCCGCCAGCGGCAACCGGGTCTATTACCAGGTCAATAAAAACTGCCCGATTTACTCCGACCTGAAATCAATCATCCTCAAATCCAGCGGTATGGCCGGCCTGTTGCGTCAATACCTCAATGATGCCGGCAAGGATGATATCCGGATAGCGTTCATCTACGGCTCGTACGCCAAAAACACCGAAAATATCAACAGCGACATCGACCTGCTGGTTATCGGCAACATAACCGGCCGGAAGATTTCATCTCTCTTAGCTCCGGCCAAATCCGAACTCAAGCGGGAGATAAACTCTAACATCTATTCAGAACAGGAATTCAGGTCGCGGATAACAAAGAAAGACCATTTTATAACCGGCATCCTGAAAGAGCCCAGGATTTTCCTGATAGGCAATGCCAATGACCTTAAAAGAGTTATTAAGTGAAGGTAAACTAAGGCCGCACCGGACCTCGGCCAAGGAAATATCCGACCTGTTAAAGGTATCCGAGCGCGACCTGGCTGATGCGGCTGTTAAGGGGCTTTCCACAGACCGGAGTTTTACTATTGCCTACGGCGCAATCCTCCAGCTGGCCACGATGGCGCTCTACTCATCCGGCTATAAAACCTATGGCAGTGCGCATCATTATACCACCTTTCAGGCGCTCAGGGAAATACTGCCTGCCGATTGCCGCGAATTGATGGATTACTTTGATGCTTGCCGGAGCAAGCGTAACGTGAGCGATTATGACCGGGCCGGCGGCATCACCGAAGACGCCGCCGCAGAGATACTAACCGAAGCCCGGAGGTTCAAGAAAACGGTTATGGATTGGCTTAAAATTAATCATTCTAAACTGATTTCTGTAAACAATATTAAATAACTGGGATTACAGCGCCGATACTACCGCCGGCTCGCCCGGCGTAACCAAGGACCTGACCTTGCCGGTGTATGAATATTGAAAATATGGATGAAAAGAATAAGCCTTTTTTATTTACCATCGGAATTACTGCGCTAATCTTCTTGTTATTTTCTTCTTCCGTCTATGCAAATGCTGGAACTCCTTTAATATTGGCTGGTATTTTTCATTTGCCCATCGGAAACGCCATCATTGGTTTAATTGAAGGACTTATCATTTTCCGTTTCTTCAAAACTAATAAAATATTGAGTATTCTCGCTATGGTTATCGCAAATTATGCCTCAATGTTTGCAGGAATGTTTCTCATGGGAATATTATATGGCAAAACTGAAAATGTAATTAGTATTTATAATGTTACATATGCTTTGATGGCGCTGCTTTTTACTTTCTTTTTGATAACCTTGATTATTGAATGGCCTTTTTGTTTTGTATTGTTTATAAAACAGGGTAAAAAGATTACCAGGTCGCTTTATGCTGTTATTATCGTCAATACAATATCATACATATTGTTGATACCTTTCTATTGGTTATTTAGTGGATTAAGTTTAATTAACGGCACCGAGCTGGATAAAACATTATCCTTTGTCAAAGATGATAAAGCATGGGTTTATTATATTTCACCAAACGATGGCGATATATATAGAGCTAAGCTTAATGGAACATCCGTCCAGAAAATAAAAGATGCCAAAATTAGCGGGAAATATAAGCAGCTTTTCCTTCGTCCGGCTGACGAAAAGCCATATATGGACTTATGGGTTTTGGATAAGGAAAATTCATTAAAAGGGCCAGAGTACTTAATAATATCTCATGTAATTGATCATGTAACTGTTTCGTCGTATCAAAAAGAAAAAGACTTTGCTCCCTGGTTTAAAAGCGTTGATTTTAGGCCGGATGAACAGCGGGACTGGGATGTTTATACTGGTTTTTGGTCAATTGAAGGATTATCAGCAAAGAATAAAAAAACTGGGCAGCATTTTTGGATTGCGTTGGAAACGCCATTTATAGATTGGTCTATGCGGAATTTGACTATTCTTCCTAATGACCAGGTCATTTTTCAACTCGGAGATAATCAAATAATTATATTAGACTTAAATAGTCGGAAATTGGGTTTAATTACAAAAGGCCGAAGTCCCGTAGTTATTATGGGAAATTAATAAAAGGAAATTAGACGCATATGAGAAATAAAGCTGGAAAAGTTTCGCTTATTGTTTTGGGTGTAGTGGTTATTTTCGTCATTGCCATAGGGGCGCTCTGGTTTGTCGAGTCCCGCCAGAATTCGGCTGCCGGCCGGGTGGGTCAGAAACTTAAAACGGCCTTACAAGCGCTCGGGCCGCGGTTCGCTGATGTAAAAGTACGTTATTCTGTCGGCGGAGGAATCATTGCGGTGCAATTTCGGCCGATGGTAACCGGGAAAGTCCGGTCCGAATCCGACCGTCAACTGCTTGAGCAAACCGTGGATAAGGTCTGCGCGGAGATGAAATCCGACCGGATTGCAATAACAGGTATCAAGGTTATGCCCGAAGGTTCGGGCGGGGATAGTAATAAATCAAAATAACTGATAAGGAGGATTTATGGAAACACAAGAAAATACGGGGCTACAACCGCCTGTCGGGATGCCTGATATTGATACGTTGCCTGCGAATTCGCGGCTGGCCAAGGCCGCTTTTATATCAGGGCTGCTGGGCATTATTGTTTTTGCTTTATTATCTATAGCGCCTCCCATAATTGCGCCGTTAAATATGATAGGTATAGCAATAATAGGGATTATTTCGCTATTAGGGCTTCTGCTATTTCTTTTGGGCGCCGTCCTTGGGATAATTTCGCTGATAAAGATTAGGAAAAGCAAGGGGTTATTAAAAGGCAAGGGCTGGGCAATCAGCGGCTTAATTATAGGATTGATACCATTGTTAATGTTTGGCGCGCTTATAATTTATGCGATATTCCTTAATTCGTCCTCAGGCCGATATTATCAGGCTAAACCTTTTAATCCGGCCGAATACAAGGGTGAAATCGGCACAATTATCCTGCCGTACAAAGGCGAATCATCCCTGACGCTGGGCGGGGGAAAAGAGATTATAAAGTTAACCACAACTGACGGAGCGTTTAAAGCGCCGGTAGGCGATTATGATGCCGGTATATACGAAGCCATAGGCAATGATGAGAAGAATATAAAATGGATTGCCTATACTTATTTATTCAAGACCAAGGTATCGGTGAAAAATGGCTCGACAGAGCAATTGGATATTGGCCCGCCTTTTACGGCATCAATAGACGTGAAAAACGGGTCAGACAGCCAGGTGTCAATGACTTTCCACCTGATGGATAAAAAGGGCAATTCCTATTCCATATATAACAGCGAACCAGCATTTCAGGTCATTTCCCAATCAGGCGCGGTTATCTGGTCCGGTAAATTCCAATCCGGCTGAGGCGGCACCCTCACGTATTCCGGGCGAATACCTGATAATGTCAAAGGAGAGGTTATAATCCGCCCGACCCTCAAAAAAGGGCCGTTTGAAATAATCATTAAAGATACGGTCTGGACCAGGCAGTAAAGGATTTTCCCGGTGACACAGGCCTTGAGTAGGGTACCTTGAAACGCAAGCGCTACCAGGGCCAGGGCCGGTGGAACTTAAACCAGACGACCTTGATGACATCGTTTCGTTCCAGAGCCAACAGGGTATCGTTATCCAGCCAAATGATAAAGTGCGCATCCGCGTCCTTGAATGTTTTGCGCGCGTAGATATGCCGCTCGGCCAGAGGAAAGTAGCGATGCTTTATCCGGACAAGGATATAACCGTTGCCGCCGGTATAAGCTCCGACCGGCCTGAAATACACGCTGGCTGTGGCCATTCCGTCCGGTGATGCTACCTGCTCGACAAACTGCTCATTGGCCACCTCGCATGCATATAACATACTAAAAGGAAACAACAGTATGAATGGGGAAATAAATCCAAATATAGGAATGCAGGCCAAGCTGTATAGCCAGCGTTTCTTTCGGCTGAGTTGTTTATTCAGGAAAAGTCTGATTATCAGATAGACACTAAGACCGCCGGCCGCCAGCAAAAACAGGACATCAAGCCAGATGCCGGGCAAAGATCAATCCGAGCATAGCCCCAGCCAGAGCATCGCGCCCAGCGCCAGATTAACACAAACCAGTGTCAGGATAGGCATAGGCCGTATTATGGACAGATTTCGGGTATTGTCAATCAAATGCGCATTGGCGATTATTTTGCTTCAGCGGATAATAAGATAACTAAAAAGTTCCTATTTCTGCTTATCTTTTAGCTTATCCCGGGCGTCTTTGATACGCGCCTCCAAATTTGTTTTGGATTGAGGGTCAAGCTCTATGACTTTTTCCCAGTCCTTGATTGCGCCTTCAAAATTAGATTGTTTATATTTGATGGTGCCGCGCTTATAATATGTTTCCGCAGAGCGCGGATCAATCCGGATGGCGTTATCCAAATCTTGCAGGGCGCCGTCTAAATTGCTCGTGTCTTCATTCAGGCAGGCCCTGATATAATAAGCGTCCATATAATCGGGGTCAATCCGGATGGCCTTGCTCAAATCTTCCAAAGCGCTATCCAAATTACCCTGTTTATACTTGATAGCCCCTCTGTTGCGATATGCCGTTGCGTTTTTAGGGTCAACCTCGATGGCTTTTGTGACGTCCGCCAACGCCCCCTCTACATCGCCTTGCTCATATTTAATGAAACTTCTATTAGTATACGCAATGGCAGACTTCGGATTAATCTGAATGGCATTATTAAAATCTTCCATTGCTCCGTTTAAATCTTTCTTATACGCTAACCTGAGATGCCCTCTATTTATATACGCCTCAGTCTGATTTGGGTTAATTTCCAATACCTTGGTATAATCTTCTATGGCGCCGTCTATATCGCCCTGTTTCCCTTTAACGTTGCCCCTGTTGTTGAGGGCCATAGTAAAAGCAGGATTAATCCGGAGCGCTTTATTATAGTCTTCCATGGCCCCGTCCAGGTCGCCTTTATCCTGCCTGGTGCACCCTCTGTTGCAATACACATCGGCGTAATCAGGATTAATGCGGAGCGCGTTGGTATACTCGGCCAGGGCGCCTTCCCAATTGCGCTTGTGCCGCTTGATATTCCCCAGCGTAAAATAGGCCTCCGCATATTGGGGCCTTATGGCCAGCGCTTTATTCAAATATCCCTCCGCCTTCGAAATGTCTTTTTCGTCCAGATAGTGAACCTTGCCCAGCCAGTATAGGAATTCCTCATTACCGTATTTGTCGTAGCCTTCCTCCAATATCCTGATGCCTTTATCATCCCCCCGGAAGAACAACCGCATCCCCTCGAAAATAGCCTGATACATCTGGAGGTCTTCCGGTATTGACAGAAAAGCGTCTGGATTCTCTTTTGAGATGCGGGAAACCGTTTCCAGGTCCTTGGTTACCTTTCCTTCATACTCCGCTGATAATAAGTCCATATCATTTTTGGATAATGAAAGGTCTATCTTAATCCTGATGTATTCTTCCAGGTACACGACGGCCCGCAAGACATATCCCGAAATGAAATCCGGCTTAATCCTGATGGCCTCGGTCAAATCTTTCTCCGGCTTTTTGCGGTTATCCTTCATGCGGTATATCATTGCCCGGTAGGAGTATCCGAAGGCGGTCGGGTATTTCGCAATGGAGTTGTCAAGTATGGTAATGGCCTCGTCAATCTGCTGCCACACTTTGCCCATATTGGCGTCCTTCTTATAAAACGCCTTGGTAGCCGCAATGGCCTTGGCATAGGCCGCCTGCGCCTCGGAAAGCGCCTCTATTTCCCGTTTCTTAGCCTCGGCCTCTGCCTGGGTTTTTACCAGCTTGTTTCTTTCTATGGCCTTTAGTTCGGCTGTCTTCTTATCGCATTCATCCTTTCGGGACAGGGCGGCCTGGTCGTCCTTGTTTATTTCCAGGTATTTGATATAATATTCCTTGGCCTGTTCGTAATCCGGTTTCCGGAAATATTCATCCGCGGTTTTAAGGTATTGCCGGGCCAGTTTTTCCTGCCGGACGCTTCTTGCCGTAAAATAGGCGCTGAAGATGATAAGCAGTAATAAAGCGGCGGCGATCGAGCCGTAGGTCGTTTTATTCTTCTTCGCTTTATACCACAGCTTCGTCACATACATTGTCCTTTTGGCAAGGATAGGCTCGCCGGACAGGTATCGTTCCAGGTCATCGGCCAATTCGCCCGCGGTCTGGTAGCGCTTGGTCCTGTCTTTCTCCAGGCATTTCAAACAGATGGTTTCCAGGTCCTTGGATACCCCGCGGCTGATGGCAGTGGGGTAGGGTGGGTCGTTATGAATTATGTTTGAAAGCATTTCGTAGATTTGCTTGGCCTCGAACGGCAGCCGCCCGGTAATGCAATGATACAAGGTTGCTCCCAAGGAAAAAATATCGCTCCGGCGGTCTATTTCCTTGTCGTTGCCCTGCGTCTGTTCAGGCGACATATACTCAGGCGTGCCGACGGTGGTGCCCGTTACCGTAAGTTTGCGGTCAAGCCCGGTCAGCTGCTTGGCGATTCCGAAGTCGGTGAGATAAGCGCTGCCGTTCTTGTCTATCAGGATGTTGGCCGGTTTGATATCGCGATGGATAAGGTTCTGGCTATGGGCATAGTCAAGCGCCGAAGCAATCTGCCGGATGATATTCACCACGTTCCGTATGTCCGGTTTCTTTTTGGATTCCGCCACCTTTTCCAGAGTAGTCCCCTCTATATATTCCATCGTAAAATAATGTTGTTTCTTGATGAGCCCGACATCATAGACCTGGATGATATTGGGGTGTTTGAGCTTAGCGATGGCCTGGGCTTCGCGTTGGAAGCGCTCAAGCGATTCTTTATCGTCCGAGGTGATGACTTTTAGGGCGACCCTGCGGTTCAATGACTGGTCCAGCGCCAGGTAGACCGCGCCCATCCCGCCCTGGCCTAATTTTTCCTCTATTTGATACCGTTCTTGGAATGTTTCCGGCATAGTTATTATATTAACTCTGATACTTTAAATACTTATTATAGTAGCGATTGCCTGTTCGTCAAGTAATTAGGAATCCGGGGTGCCCGGGCATATTCGGTACCTAAACCCCTGATATTCGGTTAGGTCATTGCCTATGCCCATGAACTTTGTTCAGGATAACGTGGCAGTACGTCACTTCGTTCCTACTGCCACTAACCTCCGTATCTTATCCCTATGCTGAATAGGGCTCAAGGGTGTGCAGAGTATGATTGACCGGGTATACGGGGCGCCTTAGTAGGGTTGTAGCCGGGCTTACCTCCCGGATACCTTTGGCCTAACCGGGTATGTTCTCCTAATCCCCTTGGTATTACCCATAGTCATCAGAGGATAGCTCTATTTAGAGCTTCCCATAGACGGATAACCTCTCAACAATATATCCCTGACCTGCCAAGGGCATATACATAGAATACTCCCTATAGATATTATACCAGAAGTATGGTATAGGGTTAAGAGCATAGTATGTATCCCTGTGATACAGGCCTGGTATTGTGGTAATGCAGGGGTAGTAGGGGGGGGACTGGGGGGTAGGGGGGTATATAGTAGGGAGTATTACTACTAACTATATAGTGTATATATGGTTGCAGTCCAGTCCACTATTCTGTGCTATATCGTCCAATATACCGCATATACCACTATAGTTGCCCTATCTATCCACTATTATACCCCTGTATTACCGGTGTAATAGCCATATCTGACTGGACTAGATAACTATATAGGCGGGGGTATTTATGGGTGAATATAGGTTTATTATTCTTTTGATATAGGTATATAGGTGTACGCTGTCCTGTATATTAGTGTAGTATCACTGGTGTTATACACTATATAGATAAGCCTACTGGACTATGGATGAAGGGATACCATATGTTGTGATAATCCACTACGCTGATTTATGAAGACACTATTATCAGTACTCCGGCAGTTTGTGAAATTACTGCCGGGTATAGTCGGCTGCAACTTCACAGGCAGCCGAACTATGAAAAATATACAAGATTTGCCTTGACAGGATTGGGGAGAATGTGATAGAAGAGGCGCTATACGTTGGGAGTTATACCTTAAGGTATATTTATTATGTTATATACCTTTTAGGTATTATGAGCCCTGTGTCTAATAATTTAGATAACGGAATAACCCGGTTAGAGCGGGTTTCTACCGGGGTAAGAAAGGGGGGCGATATGGGTAAACTAATCTGTTATGTGCGGGTATTTGTGCCCGAACATTGGACTGCTACGGACTGGGCAAAGAAGCAGTATGAGGAGTCAATGCATCTGAATGCGGTGCGCATCAGGGAGAAATCCCTGAAGAAGGTGCCTGACCAGCCGCGCTATGAGGAGAAAATCGCCGAGGCATCTGTCAAACTCTGGAAGAATCACCTTAACCCGGACTTTATCAGCAAGGCCGGACTGACCGCGCGGGGAATCACTGCCAAACACGCCAAACATATCTCGGCCGGTTATGAGAAATTTAAGAATAACCGGGACCGGGTGTATGCGGCCGTAGATGGGGTTGAGGCAAAGGAATTCAAGCAACGGGTAACAGATGGGGCGGAGCGCTATGCCAAGAACGTGGAGATAGTCCTGCGGCTGACCGGCGACAAGAGCGTGTTTCTCGGTCCGGCCGCGGTCATTCCGTTTTGGTTGACCGGCGACTCGCAGATAGACTCTATAATTGCACCCGCCACTGTTAAGCGTGACGGCAAGGCCGTGGATATTACATTTCCCAGGATGAAGAACTCGTTCAAATCAGCCCTGGAGCAGATACTGGTTCAGGGTGGTGTGATAATTATCAATGATGATTTTAATGCCGATGCGATTGCCGAGGAGAACAAACGCAACAACCAGTTAATCAACGGGTTTGCGGACAAGACGAAATTTGCGGAATTCACGCCCGGAGGCGAAAGCCACTGCGACTGGGGCGTGGACGAGGCCGGCATGTTCTATCTGGAAGCCCGGGTCGCGGAAGCATGAG
>JAZDFB010000142.1:0-6593 GCA_043808305.1 Planctomycetota bacterium
TTATTATCAAAAATGGCAGTCCCACAGGTGTTATTCTTGACATCGCACAATACCGGGAACTACTGGAGCGAGTTGAGGATGCTGAGGACTTAGCGGAATTAAAAAGAATTAGGGCGAAGTCACTTCGTTTTAAGCGTATTGAGGATTTTCTTAAGGAAGTCCGTTAATGTATCAGATACTGATAGAAAAACACGCTGAAAAAGACCTACAAAATCTGCCTCACGATTTGTTTAATACGATTATTAAACATATTCTGGCTTTAAAAGATAATCCCTTGCCTGTTGGTGTCAGGAAGATAGTCGGCTCTAAAAATGATTGGCGTATTCGCATTGGTAATTATCGGGTCATTTATGAGGTGGATAATAAGGCAAAGGTCGTGAAAGTTTTTAGGGCGAAACATCGGAAAGATGTCTACAGGTAAAAAATATGATGATTTCCCAGTATTTATGCTGGTTTGGTTCGTGGGACAGGTCCACATTCGGCAAACGTTTATAACAGGTCCATTCTAAGGCATCATTTTCCTAAAATTCGCCTCAAACTGAGAGCGAAGCCTCCTGTAAGGACAAAAATTGTCACTATGGGAGGCTTTGCACTCACCTCTCAAGCGAAAAAAACCGTTTTTTATCTCTCATCCCGTTAGAATAACACTCTTCGTCTAACGGATTGCCGGATTTATGATAACGGATTGAGCGTATTCGGATAACGGATTGGGTAATTTCGGGTAACGGATTGGGTGTATTCGGATAACGGATTGGGTGTATTCGGATAACGGATTGAGCGTATTCGGCTAACGGATTGGTAGAAAAGTAGTATTGGAACAAGCGTATGCTGGATAGAGGCCTATAATTACCCCGGGGGGGATATACCCATAGGGGGGTAGTGGGGAGGGGTGGGGGAGTGGGTGTTGATGCGAGATTTTCTTGATTTTAGGACCAAAAAACGCATAATCAAAGCGCTATGGAGAAAAAAGATGAGCTGTTAGAGCAGGCGCTGGAATGCATAGAAAAGGGTGATTTTACCAATGCCCTTGAGGCATACGATGATGCCCTCAAAATCGCCCCGGTAATTCGGAGGACAGTCCGTATGCCCCTATTAGTCCCGAAAGCATTCGGGACGGGCTTGCCCCGCTATGTGATATTCCTGTGCACTATAAGGGGGCTCGCTGATGTCTTCAGGGTATATCCCTGATGAGTTTAATGGGTATCCCTGATGGGTTTATGAGGTATTCCTGATGGCACTATAGGGTATCCCAATACGCTATATGGGGACTCCCTGATGTCTTCAGGGTATATCCCTGATGAGTTTAATGGGTATCCCTGATGGGTTTATGAGGTATTCCTGATGGCATTATAGGGTATCCCAATATCGCATAAGGGGTATCCCTATACCCTACCCTATGGGTAGGGGTAGGGTATAGGGGGGGTAGGGGGTAGGATACCCCCCCTTTTTTTTGATATGGGAAATATCGCAGATAAAAGACCTGTAGACCATAAATTGGCAATCTAACGTAACACGCCTTTTTCCAATAACTTAACGGAATTGTCTTTGTCCCGTTAAGCCTTTGGCTTACGGGATCTAAGTGACACTAACTCGCAGGCTTGAAGTGTCACTAAGAGGATAAGGTGGCAGTACGTCGTTGCACTAATCCCGCTGGAATCCCGCATAAGTGCGGGATTTCGCTGTGGCTCAATAAGCGGGATAAGGTGCCACTAAGTCGCTTTGCTCCAAGTGGCACTAATCTTCGTTGATGAAGTCTTTCCAGAGGCTGTAACGCGGTTCAGTGAGCTTGCCGGTCATAAATGGGTCGTAGGCGGGTGTAATGGGTTTCTTTAGCAGTTTCATTCCGGCTTCTTCGGGCAGGTGGCCGCCTTTCCTGGTGTTACACCGGCTGCAGGAGGCGACGACATTTTCCCACGAATATGCGCCGCCACGGGAACGGGGGATGATATGGTCGATGCTCAGCTCCGATACGGGGAGTTTCTTGCCGCAATACTGGCATTGGCCGTTGTCGCGGGTGATGATGTTGTGGCGGTTGAACTTGAGGTTGCGCCGCGGGTATTTATTATATCTGAATAGCCGGATGACCCGGGGCAGTTTTATCTTCCAGTTGGCCGTATGGACGTATTCGTCATCGGGGTGATTCCCGTTCCCATTGCCGGATGATTCAATCCAGTTGTCTAAGTTATAGTTGGTAAAATGGCCGTTGTTTTTGGCGATTACCTCGGCGTAGTTCTTGGCTAATAGAGTGAAAGCGCGCCGGGCGGTGATAAGCCTTATGGCGGTATAGAATTTATTGAGGACTAATACGCTGGATTGAAGCGGCTTATCGTTGTCTGTGCTGGTCTCCGTAATCATAATGAGCGATAATATTAGCAAAGGCCGGGACCTAAGTCAAGAAATCCGGCCCTAAATACAACCAGAGCTACTGCCTCCCGTGGGACTGAAAGCACTGGCTTTTAATATTACCACAAAGCACACAAAGAGCACAAAGATAATCAAACAGGGACTTTATCCTTACAGGAGGATTCGCTCAGAGACTTGTATTCCTATTCTTCAATCTGTGTAATCTGTGGCTTAATATAAATTGACATTATTCCGCCCCGTGCTATTCTGCGCTCATGTTCCTGCGCATCAGCATCGTCTTGACCGTTCTGGTACTGCTCGGGGCCGGCATCTTTGGAGTTTTATGCCAAAAAGCACACCAGCAAAAGATAAATAAAGCGATAGCTCAAATCACAAATCAAGACTGGGATGAGCGGGAAAATGCTGTTATTGCATTGGGGGAACTTGGCGCTAAAGAAGCTATTCCGCAGATTACCGGATTATTACAGGATAATAACCACTACGTTCGTCGGTCGGCTGTTAAGGCATTGATGAAACTCGGCGCTAAAGAGGCAATACCCGAGATTACCGAATTATTATTACAGGATGATAACCCTGATGTTCGCGGGTTGGCTGTTTTTGCGTTGGGTCAACTTGACGCTAAAGAAACAATCCCGACCTTTACTAAACTATTACAGGATAATGACCTAAGTGTTCGCATGTTGGCATTTGATGTATTGGAAGAACTTGGCGCTAAAGAGGCTATCCCAGACATTATTAAATTGTTAAATGACCCAGATGTTCGTGGATGGGCTATTGTTGCATTAAGAAGACTTGACGCGAAAGAGGCAATCCCAGCAATTACCGAATTATTACAGGATAATGTCTCAGGTATTCGCGAGTTGGCTGTTGAGGCATTGGAGGAACTTGGCGCTAAAGAAGCTATCCCGAACATTACCAAATTATTACAAGATAATCACCCAGATGTTCGCCGGTGGGCTGCTTATGCATTGGGTAACCTCGACGCCAAAGAGGCTATCCCTGAAATTATTAAACTATTACAGGATAATGAAGATCTTGTTCGCGGGTCGGCTAGGGATGCGCTTAAAGAGCTCGGCGTGGAAGTGGATGAAAAGTCTAAATAATCCGCCATATCAACAGTGACTTTAAGAGACTTTATTAGACTTATTCCCGCCTAAATTAGCCTCTTACCGGTCTCGTTCAGTCCCTGTTATGAAGGTCTCTGTGTCCTCTGTGGTTTATTTCTGTTTAGACCTGGCCGGTGAGTCCGCCAGATTGAACGGTTTTGTGGTCAGATTGCCTTTTTCGTCCTTGACCAGCACCTCTATTTTCTTTTCCATCTGGCCGAGTATCTCATAGCATTTCTTAAGAGCCTTGACGCCGGCCTCGTATTTCTCAAATGCTTTTTCCAGGTCGACCTCGCCTCCTTCAAGTTCCTCAACTATTTTTTCCACTTCTTCAAGGCAATCTTTAAAGCGCTGTTTGGTCATTTGTCACCTCCGAATTATTCAGCCACAGAGTCACAGAGAGCTAAATTTATTTGCTTTGTGTATCAGTGGCAATTATTTTAGACGTAATATTTCCGTCTTTCAGTTGTGTATTAATTTGGTCGTTCTCGGATACCTGTTTGACTGATTTTATTAATTTGCCGTCGGCCAACCTGGTAATGGAGTATCCCCGGCTGAGTATGGCGGTGGGGCTGAGCGCGTCCAGTTGTTTGGTGGATTGCTCGAGCCGGTTAGTAGTTTTCTCATACATCCTTTTCACGGCCGATGCTATATTGATGGATAGTTCGTCCAGTTGTTGCTGGTACTGGAGGAATTTATCTATCAGCGCCTGCCAGGCGTATCTTTTGACAAGGCCGTCAAGGTATGATTTGGCCATCTTCAAAGAATGTTCCAGCAGGGTGACGAATTTCCGGTGGTAGCTTTCAAGCGCTCTGTCAAGCTCGTCGGCAACCGGCACGGCTATCTCGGCGGCTTCGGACGGCGTCTTGGCCCGCTTGTCGGCGACAAAGTCGGCGATGGTAAAATCTGTTTCGTGCCCGACCGCGGAGATGACGGGTATCCGGGAACGGTATATGGCGCGGGCGACGATTTCTTCGTTGAATGCCCAGAGGTCTTCGATGCTTCCGCCGCCCCGGCCAACTATGATTACATCAACGTCGTCGCGGGTGTTGAGGTTGTCAATGGCCTGGGCGATTTCTTCCCGGGCGCCTTCGCCTTGGACTTTTACCGGGCAGATAAGAAGAGCCACCCTGGGGAATCGGCGCTGGATGATGGTTACGATATCCTGGATAGCCGCGCCGGTAGCGGAGGTTACGATGCCGATGCGTTCGGGCAACAGGGGCAATGGTTTCTTGTGCGCCTCGTCAAACAGGCCTTCTTTAGCCAGTTTCTGCTTCAGTTGCTCCAGCGCCAGTTGCAAGGCCCCGACTCCCTTGGGCTCGGCCCGGTCTATGATTATCTGGTAGTCGCCGCTTTTTTCGTAGACCGTGACCCGGCCCCGGATAATCAGCTCCATTCCGTTCTCTATTTTAAACTTGATTGCCCGCGCGGCAGATGAAAAGAGCACGCATCTTATCTGCGATGTCTCGTCCTTGAATGAGAAATACATATGCCCGGATGCGGGCACGCGCAGGTTGGAGACCTCTCCGTTGACCCAGACTTCGCCGAAGGTGTTCTCAAGGGATAGTTTTATTTTGCGGGTGAGTTCGGTTACGGTCAGCACGCTGCGCTTGCCGAATATGCCGCCGGTTTCGGATTGTTTTGTTGCGGCGCCGCCCTGCGGTTTTGTGTTGGAAGCGAAGAGGTCGCTGGTAGTATCGTCCATTTGAATATCTTTTAGACTATGCCGCTTTGATCAGTATTCTTTTAATACCCAGAGCCTTGCCGCTCTTGGAGTCGATAGTAACGATTGCGCCGCCCAGTTTAACATCGTCTTTGGCCACATCAAAGTGGGTAGGCATCTGGGTGATAAAAGCAGAAAGGACGTTCTCGGTGCTCCGGCCGATTACGGATTCGTACGGCCCGGTCATTCCGACATCGGTTATATATGCGGTCCCTTTAGGCAGAACTTTTTCATCGGATGTCTGGATATGGGTGTGGGTTCCGAATACCAGGCTTGTTTTGCCGTCGAGGTACCAACCCAGAGCTATTTTTTCTGATGTTGCCTCGGCGTGGATATCGACTATTATGATTTTGGTTTGTGAGCTGATATTTTTGATTATCAGGTCAACCGCGTGGAAAGGGCAGTCGGATGGCGGCATAAATACCCGTCCCTGCAGATTGATAACGGCGATTTTTACGCCAGCGCTTGACGTCTTAAATACGCCGTAACCGCTTCCGGCGGCATCAGGCGAATAGTTCGCCGGTCGCAGGATACCGGGTTTAGTCTGAAGATAAGGTATAATCTCTTTTCTTTTGTAAATATGGTCGCCGGTCGTAATTACATCGATGCCGTTGGAGAATAGTTCCTCAGCCAGCAGAGGGGTAATGCCGGAGCCGCCGGCCACATTTTCGCCGTTGGCAATGCAGAAATTAATCCGCTGCGATTTCAAGATGCCGGGCAGTTTCTGCTTGATGATTTCCCTGCCCGGGCTTCCGACGATATCTCCGATGACCAATACTTTCAGTCTCATAAGTTATCTGGCGTATTCAATTGACCTGGTTTCGCGGATAACCGTGACCTTGATTTCGCCCGGATATTTCAATTCTTTTTCTATGTCGTTTGCGATATTGCGGCTGATGATGGTCGCCTGGTTATCATCAATCTTTCCGGAGTTGACGATAACGCGGATTTCCCTGCCGGCCTGGATGGCAAATGCATTTTCCACGCCCTGATAGGCCGTAGCAATGGCTTCAAGCCGTTCTAATCTCTTGATGTATTTATCGACTGTTTCGCGCCTGGCGCCGGGACGGGCCGCCGAGATGGCGTCAGCCGCGGCTACCAGCACGGTATAAATAAATTCGGGATTCATCGTATCGTGGTGTTTCTCGATGGCGTCAACAATTTCAGCCCGTTCTTCACAACGCCGGGCCAGTTCGGCGCCCAATCCCGGGTGCGTGCCTTCCTCGACCTGGTCGGTTGCCTTGCCGATATCGTGGAGCAAGCCGCAGCGCTTGGCCAATTCGGGGTTAAGTTTCAATTCAGACGCCATAGTTTCAGCCAGGTAAGCCACTTCAATCGAGTGTTGCAGGATATTCTGGCCGTAGCTGGTCCTGAAGCGCAATCTGCCCAGCATGGTAACC
>JAZDFB010000143.1:0-20476 GCA_043808305.1 Planctomycetota bacterium
ATCATCTGCGTGGTGAAAGTCCAGACATTACCGGTGGTTACGCCGACGCTATTTCTGGCGTCTATCCGCCAGTAATAAGTGGTGCCATATGAGAGTGCGCCAGGATTATAGTTGCCACTTGTTCTATTAGCTTTATAGAGAGGCGGGTTAGTAGTCCCCAAATAGACATCATAGGACTCTGCTCCAACGGATGCAGACCAAGAAAGAAGGATGTTAATCCCAACATTAGCAGCGTTATTAGCCGGCATAACAGGATAAAGCACCTGAGTGGGCAGGGTTGAAGTGCTACTCCCGCTTTCAGAATCAGTGCCACCCCCACCACCGCCGCAACCGCCGTAATTAAGTGCGGTGATATAGGCAATAAACATAATAACTGCGGCTATTTTCAACAGGGATTTGCTGCGCATACGTGCCTCCTTTTATTTGGAGTTATATTAGGAAAGAATATATCTTAATTAAATATAGTGCGGCAGTCTGTCCCCCTCAAGGGGAGGCCCTCTGGGGCTCTGAAGTTACTGCCGACTATACTTGGCAGATAATTCGCTACGCTCAAACTGCCAGAGTATATTGTGAGCTTATTAATCAAATTTGTCAAGGGAATATATTATTTTCTGGCAGGTTTGGCGGGGCTCGAACTGCGAGTAACAGGATTGACTGCGGTCTTGCCCCGCATTAGTGCGGGACTGACTGCGGTCTTGCCGCGGATTCCTGGCTACGGCAAGATTATATCTTTGCCATCGCCTTCTTCAGGCGGAACAAAAAAGTCAGGGTCATCGCGAAAATAGCGGATGCCGAATGGATTGATATAAACAGGCTTGGCTTCCCTTTTCAGCTTATTAGTTTTAGCATCCCAGTTGTTTATGCTGTATTCATAAGCCAGGAATACCTTCCCTTTGTTAATAGCGTTAGCGACATTGTCACTCTCCCCTAAAATAAGCAGCACGCCAGAATCATTGCCGCTGAGGAATATTTTAACGCGGGGCAAGCTTAATATCTCGTATTTTACTCCGTGGTAACCCTTTTTTATCTTGCCGGTTTTCTTGGCTTTTTGCGGTTGTATAATTATGGGATCGTCCATATTCAAAACCCTCCTTATTAGTTACCCCATTCGCTACACTCAGGGGTCTAAAAGCCACTACGTCACGCAGTTTACCCCGCTTCGGCGGGGGTCGAAGCGGCACTAACCTATCTAATCGCGCCCGCTAAGTCAATTTATATTGCCAAGTATGTAGGATGCCGTAAGAAAGACTACAAACTACAGACCATAGACCAGAGACATGAAACAGGAGACTATAGACCATAGACAGATTGCCCCGCTGTATTTAAGCGTTGTTTTCTTGACCATATCGATTTGAGGGTGTTGAATAAGCAGCGAAATTTCCTTTTTACAACGGGATTAAACGGATTTAACGGAAAATCTGCTTTAGTTAATAAAATCAGTTGAATCCTGTTGTTTAATTTAATTATATAGCCCGCGAGGTTTCTTGGCTAAAGACTCCTCAACATCTAAAGAGAGGAATTAATATGCGCAAAATAATCACACTGTCATTTATCCTGTGCCTGGCCGGCATCGCCTGCAATAGCCGGGTCAGCAACATCGACTGGGCCAAGGTCAACGGCAATGAGATGGCGAAGGCGATGGGCGATACCTTTGTCAACGCCGCGGAGCAAATCAAGCCGTGCGTGCTTTACGCCGAAATCTACCGGAGCGGCGCCGAGCGCTATAACAAAACCAGCCCGTCAAACGCCTTCGTCTTTAAGCCGGAGGGCTACCTGATTCTGCCGGATTATTACGACCCCAAGGACATCGACCGCATCAAGGTCTGGGTCGATGAAACCGAATATGCGGCAAAGTTCATCGACGCCGACAAGGAGTGCGCCATTACGGTCATCAAGATCCAGACGGAGGCCCCTCTCAAGCCTCTGGCTATCGGCGACGCCGGTAAGATACTGCCCGGCCAATATTTAATCGGGATGCGCGCTTACGGCGAGAATATGTATTTCGAGAAAATCGGCGCGGCCCGGATGGTACTGGCTAAAATAGAGGAGAAGAAGGACCGCATCCTGACCAGCCCGGCGCGTTCCAACGATGACAACCAGAAGGAAATCGTCACTAACCTGGCCGGCGAGTTAATCGGAACTACCGGTTACGGCGGAGTGGTGGCTTTTAACCGGCTTAAGCAGACGGCCGAACGGCTTATCGTGCATGCGGACCAGCAGGATAAACCTATCGATATCCAGGAAAACCAGCCCTGGGAAGGATACGGATGCGCTGAGCTGACAAAGGAAATGGCCGAGGCCTGGTCATACCGGCCGGAAGGCGTGTTGGTCCGGAGCGTCAGCAAGATTTCCCCGGCCGGACAGGCCGGGCTGGCCAAAGGCGATATCATCATCGCCGTGGACGGACAGCCCATTACCAAGAAAACCAAGCGCGGGCTGGTGCAGTTCACCAAGCTGGCCATCCCGGAAATCGGACGGACTATCAAGATAACGGTGCTGCGCGATACGGCCACGACGGCTACGGCCGCCAAGGAAACCAAGGATATTACCTTTAAGCTGGACAAAGCACCCAAGCCGAAGGAGTTTACGGCCGATGATATCGGCATCCAGGTCAAGGGAATGGCGCCCGGCGAATACGCCGACCACGCCCTGGCCATAAATAACGGCGTGATGGTCACCGACATCATCGGAGGCAGCAGCGCCGCTACCAGCAGTTCGTTCGGCGAAAGCCTTATCGATAATAACGATGTAATCATTGAGTTATACGGCATAACGGTCAATAATCTGGAGGACTTTATCAAGGCCGTGGATAAAGTCCGGGCTGAAAAGCCGGAAGCGATTCTGGTAAAAATCCAGCGCCGGAATATGTCGACGCACGTATGCCTTAACCTGAAAATCGGCAAGAGAACCGAGACAAAAGAGGAGCAACCGAAATGATTAGAAAATTGATATTTGCCGGCGTTTGTTTCACATTTATCCTGTCGGCCTGGCCCGAGGACACGCTGGACGAGGCCGGCTCAATCCTGTTCAAGAAGGTAGACCCGTCGGTGGTGGCTATCCAGCACGAAGAGGCCGGCGGCAGCGGATTCATCATCGACCCGACCGGCTATATCCTGACCAACGGCCACGTGGTCTCGACCGCATCGGGCAGTTGGTGGCACGAAGGCTCGGAGGACCCGACCGAAACCGCCAAGCGCATCACGGTTATCCTGTCCGACGAGCGCAAGTTCCAGGCCAAGGTCATCGGGCATTGCCTTGACCCGGACGTGGCGCTGATAAAAATCGAGATATCCGAACCGCTGACTCCGGTCATTATGGGCGATTCGGACCACGTTAAGGTCGGCCAGCGCAGTTACGCATTCGGCATGCCGCTGGGCTTGAAACGCACCCTGACGGCCGGCATTGTCAGCAACGCGGAACGGACCGACCTGGGCACATTCACCAAGGTCATCCAGACCGACGCGCCGATTAACCCGGGCAACAGCGGCGGCCCGCTCTTCAACGAAAAAGGCGAGGTCATCGGCCTGAATACCTACGGCATGTGGGGCGAAGGCCTGGGCTTTACCATCCCGATAAACGTGGCCAAGGTGCTCAAGGACCATTTCCTGAAATACGGCAAATTCAAACGCGCCGCTTTCCCGTTTTTCTTTGTCAAGGAAATAGACAGCGATTTCGCCAAAGTCCTGGGCGTTAGCGAAGGCATACTGGTTGATTACGTCGACCCCGGCTCGCTGGTAGACAAAAGCGGGCTTAAAAACGGCGATATCCTCTTCGAAATAAACGGCGCGCCGGTTTCCGCCACGAACCAGTCTACCCTGCGCGATATGATATGGAACTTTACCAACCTGCCCATAGGTTCGCAGATACTTTTAAAAGTAAAGCGCAAAGTCGCAGGCGTGTATAATGATTTCGTGATAACCGGGACTATGGTTGAGGACGAGCCGGCTATCCAATACGGGCATCAGGTGGGCGAGGTAAAGGAAATCCGTTACGACGCCATCGGCCTGCGGGTCCAGCAGATTACCACAAAAGCACGCTATGTTTACGCCATGTCACGTATTGACGGCGTCAGAATCACTTCGGTTTTGAGAGGCGAGCCGGCAGAAAAAGGCACTCTAAACGGTAATGACGTCATTCTGGAACTGAACGATGTCAAAACCCCGAATATCGACGAGTTCCAGAATACCCTGGACAAGTTGCTGCTTGAGAAGCAAAAATATATCCGAGTTCTGGTCCAGCGCGGGCTGGATACCGTCAAGGCCGTCATCAAGCCGAATTATGATTTGAGGGATAAAACCGTCATACTGGTAGTTCCCGAAAAGAAGGCCGACTACTTCAAGCGGATAAGGCGTTATTTTGTATCCAACGGCGCCACGACCATTGTGGCCGGGGAATCGAAATCCGTCAAGACCGACGAAAAGGAAATCACCGCCGACATCCTGCTGGACGATTTGAATATTGCCAACTTCCAGGCATTGATATTCCTGAGCGGCGAAGGCGCCGAGTCATACTGGAGCGACCCCAAAATACACCAGCTGGTCCTGACCGCCAACCGGAACAAGGCCATAATCGGCGCCATCGGCAATTCCGCTCCGGTCCTGGTCTATGCCGACGAGAAAATACTCCAGCGCAAAATCACCTGCGACGAGCCCAATGCCAAAGTAATGGCGGCTAAAAAAGCCAATTATACCGGGAACGAAACCGAAAGCGACGAGAACATATTCACCGCCACCGGATTCAACAAGGAGATTATAGACGCATTTCTGGCCAAAGTCCGCAGCCCCATCAAGGAATGCATCTTGAAGCCGTCTAAGGATTAGCGAATCAGGTTTTATCTCTGTGCCTTGGTGTTTCTCGCGTATTTATTATGCCAGCCAATTTTGGTTCACCCCGTTAGAGATGATACGGCCGCCCGCGGCGGCCTATCTCTAACGGGGTAAATATACAGGGTAACTATGGCTACTACCTTTGGCAAATACTCAATTGAGCGGAAATTAGGCCAAGGCGGAATGGGCGCGGTTTACCTGGCCGTTGACCGGGGCTTGAACCGCCGGGTGGCGCTTAAGGTCATCACTTCCAAAGACGAAGAGCTGCTTGAACGATTCCAGCGCGAGGCGGCGGCCGTGGCCAAGCTCAAACACCCCAATATCGTCCAGGTCTATGAATCAGGTGTTGTCCCACTGCCTTCGGCGACGGGAGGCTCCGCGCGCAAGCAGCATTACTTCACCATGGACTATATCGAAGGCGTATCGCTGGAGAAACTCATAAGCTCACCTAACAGACCCAACATACAGAATATTGCCCGGATTATCCAGCAGGTTGCCTCGGCCCTGCATTACGCCCATAGCCAGCAGGTAATCCACCGCGATATCAAGCCGGCCAATATCATGATATCAATGCCTAAGGACAGACCCGATAAACCTCTTCAGCCAGAGGCTGACCCGTCCTCCGGCGGAGGCAGGGATAACCAGGGCAAAGCGTATATCACCGACTTCGGACTGGCCAAGCAGCTGACCGGGCTGGACCGCTCGCTGACCATGTCCGGAACGGCTTTAGGCACGCCGGACTATATGTCGCCGGAGCAGGCGCAGGGCAAAAAAGACGAGGTTGACCCGCGCTCCGATATCTTTTCCTTAGGCGCCACGCTTTATCACTGCCTGACCGGACGGATGCCCTTCCCAGGGAACGAGCTCTATGAAGTGCTTTCCAAGGTAATTAATGAAGACCCGCCTGCGCCATCGTCTGTCATAAAGATAATCCCCAAGGACCTGGAGACCATCTGCCTGAAGTGCCTGAATAAAGACAAGGCCAAACGCTACCAAACAGGAGGCGCATTAGCACAAGACCTAAAAAGATATTTAGAAGGCGGGCAAATTACGGCTAAACGGACCTCAAGCATAACAAAAATATACCTGAAACTGATGAAAAATAAAACCGCCAGCCTGTCAATCATCGGCGCCGCGGTTATCCTGGCAGTGGTAATAATCGGGCTCTTAGTTTCCTCATCGCACCGGAAACAGTTAATCGCCCGATACCGGCAGGAGGCCCAACAGGCATTTGATAAGGACCAGTTTGACCAGGCGCGTGCGCTATGCAATAAACTGCTGGTCCTGTCGCCGGCCGATGAAGAAATAAAAGGCATCCTCAAAAGATGCGAGAAGATAATCAAGGCGCAGGAGACCAAGAAACAGCAGGAAGATGCGCAGGCCAAGGAAGCCGCGGCCAAGGCGCAGAAAGCCGTGGATTTAAGGAATGAAGCCAAGGCCGTCCTGGACCGGGCTGCCGGCGCTCCGACGCCCGAGCAGAAGATAAAACTGGCCGAAGAGGCCCTGGCCATTGACCCTACCTTCGGCGATGCGTACCAGATCATCGGATACATCTATAAAGATAAAAAGGATTACGATAAGGCAGTAGAATCATTCACCAAAGCAATAGAACTAACTCCGACACTGGCGTATTCATATTACGAGCGCGGATTGATTGCTATGGAAATTACGAACAAAACCGAAGAAGCAGTCTCTGATTTTGAAAATGTTCTAAAATACGACCCGGCCAGCCATATCGGATGGTTCGCAAAGGGCAAGATCGAATACTTTCGGAGTAAATATGATGAAGCAATAAGTGATTTCACAAAGGCAATAGAAACATATTCATCTTATGTTGACGCATACAACGCCCGCGGCGCTACCTATATGGATAAAGCGAGTCGTGAGTTTTTCGGCGTTACGTCCGGTGGACTATTGAACAAGGCCGTCGCGGATTTTAATGAGGCGATTCGGCTTGACCCGCAATATGCCAGCATATACGCCAACCGCTGCGGGGCCTATGTGGCTATGGGTGAATTGGACAAAGCCATCGCTGATTGCAATACGGCGATTAAGCTTGACCCGAGATATACCCCGGCATACTTTAACCGCGGCAATGCCTATAAGAACAAAGCGCACTCTATTCAGCGGAACTTAGCCGTGGGCTTGGAGTCCCCCGATTTTACGCCGGACCAACTATTAGACCGAGCCATCGCGGATTACAGTCAGGCGATAAGGCTTAATCCTCAGTATGCCGAAGCATACGCTAACCGCGGTAATTCGTATAAAGATAAAAACCAGTTAGATAAGGCCATGGCGGATTTTGACGAGGCTATCAGGGTGTCCCCTAAATTCGCCGCAGCATACGTCTGCCGCGGGATTGCCTATGTCGAAACAAATCAACTTGATAAAGCTATTAAAGATTATACTGAAGCTATAAATCTTGACCCTAATAACATCAGGGCGCTCAATAACCGCGGGACTGTCTACAATAAAACCGACGAATTTGATAAAGCGATTATAGATTTTAATGAGGCGCTCAGAATAAACCCTAATTGCGCCGAGGCTTATATTAATCGCGGTATTGCTTATGAAAACAAAGACCTATTAGATCAAGCTTTAGCAGACTACAACCAGGCAATCAGCCTGAACCCCAAATTTATTGAAGCATACTGGAATCGGGCGAATGTCCATAGAAAGAAAGGCGACTTAGACCGTGTTGTTTCGGATTATACAGAAGCAATAAACCTCAACCCAAATGATGTTTTGGCATACAACTGGCGAGGCAAAGCCTATTCTGAAAAGGGTGAATTAGATAAGGCGATTTTGGATTACACTGAATCAATCCGTTTGAATCCCCAATCTGACTGGGCATATACCGAACGAGGGCTTGCTTATTTTTACAAGGGAGAATTAGATAGAGCAATATCAGATTATACTGAATCTATCAGATTAAAACCTATGAAAGCGATGTTGTACGCTGACCGTGCAGAGGTTTATGCCAATAAAAATGAGTCGGATAAAGCAATATTGGACTGCAATGAAGCCATTCGCCTTGATTCCAATCATGCCTCTGCCTACGCTTACCGGGGATATGCTTGTGCCAAAAAGGGAGAATTAGAACGTGCGGTGGCTGATTGTAATGAGACAATTAAACTAGACCCTAAATCTGTTGATGGATATCTATACCGAGCCAAAGTATATGCTATGAAAAACGATTTCAAACAGGCAATTTCGGATGGCGAGATGTTCCTGAAATTAGCGCCGAATCATCCGCTAGCGGAACAGATGCGCCGGTCGATAGAGAAATGGAAGGCGAAGTTGAAATGACGAATACCTAAAACATTTTATAGTTAAATGTGAGTATGGCATCTACATTTTGTAAGTATATAATTGAGTTTGAGTCAGTGAAAGAGCTATAATTATTATTGACTTATCATCTGATAACTGGCACAATGCCAATATAAGCCATTAATAGGAAGGAAGGTTGTATGAAGAAAGTAATTTTATTATCAATAGTATGCCTTGTCCTAACCGGCTGTATAGTCAGGCATGACCCGGGCACGATTTACATACTGGACAACAACCAACCGCCCAGGCCGGTTGTAACGACCCAATCCCCGCCGCCCATAACCGTCGTCGAAGCCCAACCGCCGTTAGTGGTTGTAGAAACTGTTCCCGAGGTTTTTTATGTCAGTTCTACGCCTAATATGTTCTTTTACTCCAATGTCTGGTGGTATTGTTATGGCGGCCTCTGGTACCAGAGCAGTTCATACCGCGGGCCCTGGATATCGATAGAATTATCCCTTATACCACAACATTTTCATCGGATTCCCGAACGGCATTTCCAGCACGCCGGACCGCCGCCCCGCTATGATCATGATAATCGGGGTCCAGACCACGGAGACCGCGGCGACCACCAAGACCGCGGGAACCACGGTAACCGCCAGGACCGCGACAGAAAAGACCGGCGTTAGATATAAAGAATCTAAATGAAAAGGAAGGAAATTCACTATGCACGAATCAAATGTCAGTTATACGGCGTCATTCAAGTTCAAGGCGACCTCGGATAATTACTCGGTAAACATACAGTATCCCAAACCGAATTCACCCGACGGGATTGAACCTGTTCCAATGTTTTTAGGGTCGTTAGGCGGCTGTTTTGCGGTATATCTGGAGCGCTACCTGGCCAGCAAGAAACTGGCATTCAAGGGGTTCGATATAAAAGTAAAATCAGAAATGGCTAAAGAGCCTCCGATTTGCCTGAAGGTGATAGATGTTGAAATAAAGATATCCGGGCTGAATATGGATAAAAACGATAAAGAAGCATTGCTCCGTTTTGTCAATAACTGCCCGTTACATACCACCCTGCACAATAACCCGACTGTGAATGTTAACCTGATATAGGGAACACTGTTCTTTATAAAAATAGCTTGCCAAACAGGAATCAGTATCCAAGGTTTCGGTCATCCGTTTCTTTTCCTCACGGAACAGACCGTATACTTCGCAACCATTTAACCTATTGTATACAGACGGATAATACTTCATGGAGCGTGGTGAACCCCAGGATGACTTTTTCGATACCGTCCTGTTTTAATGTGACCATGCCTTCCTTGGTGGCTAATTCCATCAGGTCGGCGGCTTTGGGTTTTTTATGTATCATCGCCTTGGTCTGCGCGGTTTGGACCAGGAGCTCGTGGATGCCTACCCTGCCTCGGTAACCGCGGTTGTTACACTTCGGACAGCCGCCTTCTTTAGGCCCGTATAGGTTAAATTCGTTGTTGTATTTAAATTTGGAGTCAAATAAGGCATCGTTCCCGTATGCCTCCCTTATTAAATCAAATTCCTTTTTAGCCGGATGGTATTCCTCCTTGCAGTCCTTGCAAAGGGTCAGGACCAATCGCTGTGCCAGTATGCCCAGAAGCGCGTCGGCGAAGGAGAACGGGTCTATACCCATATCCAGCAAGCGGGTGACTGTTTCCGGCGCGTTATTGGTGTGCAATGTGCTCAGGACCAGATGGCCGGTGAGCGATGCTTCGACGCCGGTGGCGGTTGTTTCCAGGTCGCGCATTTCGCCGACCATGATTATATCCGGGTCGCATCTCAGGAAGGCCTTCATTGCCCGTTCAAAGGTAAGCCCTATTTTAGGATGCGTCTGCACCTGCCTGAGCTGGTATTGGGTGATTTCGACCGGGTCTTCGGCAGTCCAGATTTTCATATCCGGGGTGTTGACAGAGCCAAGCGCCGAATGCAAAGTGGTTGTTTTGCCGGAACCGGTCGGGCCGACTACCAAGGCCAGGCCGTAAGGTTTTTCCATTATGGTCTTGAAGTTCTTGTAATTATTTTCGCTCAGGCCTATTTTATCCAGGGGCAGCGGTTTGCCGGCGGCCAAGATCCTCATAACAATATCTTCGTTACCGCCCACGGTGGGCAATACGGCGACGCGCAGTTCGATATCCAGCTTGCCGTAGTTCTTGAATTTTATCTTGCCGTCCTGGGGCATGCGCCTTTCCGCGATGTCAAGATTGCACATGATTTTTATGCGTGATGACAGTGCGTTCTTGTAGTGGCGCGGTATTTTCATTATTTCCTGGAGGGAACCGTCGATCCTGAACCTGACGACGGTATCGGTTTCGGTATAAGGCTCGATATGGATATCGGACGCCTTGCGGGCGTATGCCTGCTCGATTATCTGGTTGACCAAACGGACAATCGCCGAGTCGTCTTCTTTGAGCTCTTCCTTGACGCCTTCTTCTTTGGATGCCTGTTCTATTTCGTCCTTTAATTCGCCCAGGATATCCTTGACGTCTTCGGATGTGACGGTTTTAGATTCGTTTACGCCGTAGAAATAGTCGATGATGTTGATAATATCATCCCTGGTGCTTACGCAGAACTTCATGTCGGCAGATTTGATTGTTATTTGGATATTATCCCGCTTGATAATATCTTTGGGGTCTTCCATGGCGATTATAATGACATCGTCTTTTTTCTCCACCGGCACCCAAAGCTCGTTCTTGAGCTTTTCCAGGGTCAGATCCTGAATTAACTGCACCGGTATGGGCCGCTCCTTGTCAAACCCTATGTAATCCGTCCGGAAATACTGGGCATAGCACTTGCCGATTTCCTTGGCGGGTATGTTATACTCGCGGACCAGAATAGTTTCCGGCGAATCGTTATTTTCCTTGGCTTTTTTAAGGACTTCGTCAAGTTTAGCCTGGGTAATAAGGCTGCCCGAAACCAGGGCGTCATATTTACTGCGTTTTCCCGATACTTTTGTCTGGCGGCTCATGGCAATGCCCAGTGTCGTGGCTATCTCACGGGCGACTTCGATATCCTTGTCGGAGAATAGTAAACCGTCCTTCTTGTTTATTAATTCCAGGACGCCGTTGACCGCCCCGCCGAATATCAACGGCATGGCGATAATGCCTTTGGTGCGCTTGTTCAACCGCTCATCCCAGCGTTTGTCGAATCTAAGCTCGGCGCTCAGCTTTATCAACTCAGCCTCGTTATAAACGTCGATGATCGAAACCATTTTATTGTTCTTGCCGGCAAAACCGGCGATGCTGTTGTTATCCAGAGGAACTTTGACTTCTTCGACATCGTCCTTAACACGGCATCTGGCCACCAGTTCATTGGTTGTTTTATCCAATATGTAGATGGTAACGCCATCAGTTTTAAAAAGCGCCTGCAGGTCCGGCGTAATCGTGGTCAGGACATCTTCGATATGCACGGCTGAATGGATCTTATCGGTGATTCTTTTGAGTTTCTTATGGTATTCTATTTCCTGCTGGCTGTCTTCGAACGATTTTATCTTATAGAGGTCCGGCGCCAAGTTCTCGGCTATTTCCTGGAGCATCTGGGCATCGGCGTTGGAAAATCCGCTGTCCGCGGCGTCGCCCTTCTTGTTGATCGCCTGGACAACGCCCTGCACCTTGCCCTTGAGCATGATAGGCAAAGCGATTACGTGTTTGGTGTGATAGCCTGTTTTCTGGTCCCACTTGCGGTCAAACAGGAGGTCGGCATATTTCTGCTGAAGTTCGTTAATGTCATAAGCATCCTTAATATTAACTGCTTTGGCATTTTTGACAACATAGCCGGCGATGCTTTCATTGCTGATGGGCACGGATATTTCCCTGACCTCGTTGCCGTCCATAACCCGTGAACTGGCGCAATTATGAACCGAATCAACCACGTAAATCGTTATTCGGTCGGCGCTGATTGCCTCCCTGACCCGGGCGGCGGTTTTGAGCAAAAGGTCATTGAGGTTATCAGCCATCCGAATTATCTGTGAGACTTCTTTCATTTTCTGCTCGGATGCGGCGGATGAGACCGCCGTGGTAATTGTTGCTGGGGCCGGCTTAGGCGGTGCCGGAGCCTCTTTTTTAGTGAATATTCCCATATTAACCTCCTTAGTTAGAAAGTAAGCCGGAATCCAATCATAGCCATTTTAATTAATATTATTATACCATAATATCGTATAAATGCAAGCATATTTTGATGACATCCAATGAATAGGTTATAATCTTAATTTTAACAGGTCCAGCGCTTCAGCTATCCTGGCGTCAGTAAATAATAACGACAACGGCATATCGGCTGATACGTCAATTTTCAGTGCACAGGGTTTATCGCCGGTTATCTGAATCGCGGCTTTAAGTCCCAAGTAATTTATGTTTGCGTTGCGAGCCTGGTCGTCCCACATAATGCGACCCTTTACGTCGTCCGGAACGGTGTCAAGCGAGTAAACAAAAGATTTGAACCGACTGTAAATTTCTTGTGCTGATGCTTCAAAATCAATGGTTTTGCTGAATTTCCTGGGCGGGCTCATAAGACAAACTCCTTATAGTTAAATCGATTTCCCTTTCGGATTCTAAGTTAATCCATACCAAAAATAATATTGTCTTTACGCTAATAATCTAACCGGTAAATATCAAGGAATTGTCGCATAAAAACCATAGCCTTATTTTCTTGTTTTACAGAATTATATTGGTTGACAGGAAACGGTTCCTATGCTAATGTATTACTAAAGTAAGTAAAAGACCCTTAATTTAATAACGTAGGCTGAAACATAAAAAGGAGCTGATTTTATGCGGCTATATTTCATTGTGCTGATATTGGCAGCTGCCATATTTGTATTGTCCGGCGACCTGCAATATGTGCGAGGCGGCTGATGCCCGCCCAAGCCTTCAGGTGAAGGTCCGTTGGGTGGTCCAAATCCGACTCCGGGCAGTGCCAGCGTGTCACGCCCTCCGCTGGGCATCGGCCTGCAACCCTTAATTTCCAGCGTTAAATCAGCCGGTTTGACAGGCGTCGCGGAGCCGTGGGAGGTGTGGTGGAGCAGAAATCGCGAGCAATTTCTGGCTTTTCGAAGCAATATTGAGTGGTCAAAATCAGCCGCAACCGGCGTGGGTAGCAAGTCTGTTTCAGTATATCCTATTTATGATGAACTTCTTAAGGTTTTAGCCGAAGGTTTTGCCGATGAAGACCACAATATCGCATCGTGTTCCGCCATTGCCCTTGGAAAAGCCCGTGACGCACAGAATCCCGGCGCCAGTAATCCAACTGCCGTCGAGCTTCTTAAAAAGTCTGATATAAAAGAAACACGCTATTGTTGCGTGAAGAATAACGCCCTGCTGGGTTTGGGATTGACCGGACAAGCCGATGGGTCCGACATTATCAAGAAAACCCTGCTGGACAAGAAAGCGCCGGCGCTTTTACGTTCTTACGCGGCTCTGGCGTTGGGTTACATAAGCAATGATCCCGAGATACCCAAACTTCTTAGAGGCATCATCACGGAAAACGATGACGCCGAAGTAAAGAGCTGTGCCTGCCTTTCCTTGGGCAACCTTAAAGACGCTTCGGCAGTGCCGCTTTTGGGCAAGATACTCCGCGGCGCATCTACGGACGGCAAGAAGGAGGCGCCCTGCCTGAAGGCATTTGCCGCCCTGGGACTGGGACATATCGGCACCAGCCAGGCGCTGAATGAACTTGAAAAAGTCACGCCCAACGAGGAGAAAGAGGTTGATGTCCGTTCGGCCGTTGTTATTGCCCTGGGAACGACCGGCTTAGCCGGCGCCAAAAAACCGCTGACGGCTTTCCTTCAGGATAAAAATAAGGTCACATGCGGCTTGGCCGCCATTTCTCTGGCGCAAATAAAGGATGAAAAATCTTATGAGCTTATTTCCGACGGGCTGGTGAAAAACAAGTCTAATGATGCAACGGGTTTCATGCTGGTTGCGCTGGGGCTGACCGGCAATGACAAGGCCAGGGCTGATTTAAGAAAGGTGCTTGTGAACGAAAGGTCACAGCCGCTGGCTAAAGCCGCTGCGGCCATAGGCTTAGGCTTGCTTAAAGATACCGAGTCGGTGCAGCCCATGGTTAATTTACTTAGTGACAATAAATCACAGGGTAATGTTGTGCTCAACCCTTACCTGATTCTTGCTTTAGGAATGATCCGGGACCAGCGCGGAATTGACGTATTACAGCAAATATGGGAGAAGGCTGATAAAAATATTGACAACATCGCCTATACCAATTTGGCTATTGCCTTAACGATGTCAGGGAAAAAAGATGATGTTATTGCCCAGTTGATGAAACATGCGGAGGCGAAAAACGATGTCCTGCGGGCTTCAGCCTTGCACACTATCGGACTGGTGGGCGACCGGGATTCAGCGCAGGCTTTAATGGAAGGCGCCAAGGCCAAAGATAATATTTTTGTCCGTTTTGCCGCTCTGAGCGGCATCGGTTTTATGCTGGATAAAAACCCGTTAAACTCCGTCAGCAGGATTACGGCCGATAGTATTGATATTCAGATGGAAGTTATGGACCGAGTCCTTCTTATCCCGGTTTGGTGATATTGCTCCAACATTTCGCAAACCGATTGCTGTATGTAAGTTCAAGCGGACGCCGCCGCTTATCGTTATGACTACTTCTCCTGCAACCTGGCGATAGTTGCTTCTGCTTCGGCACGCACCGTTTCATCCGCATCTGATAATAATTTGGTAATATCCGGGATTGCTTCTTTGGCTTCTAATTCGCCGAGGATGTAAACCGCTGTCCGGCGCACTATGACATCCGGGTCGGATAATAATCCGATTATATCCGGTATGGCTTGGCTGGCCTGTAAATTACAAAGGGCCTGAACCGCCGTGACACGCACCCATTTATCTGGATCCGATAATAATTTGATTATGGCCGGTATAGCCCCTTTAGCCTGCAATCCACTAAGGGCATTGGTTGCCGCGCTGCGTACTTCGGCATCCGGATCAGATAACAGGTTGGCTATTGCCGGCATGGCTTGGTTGACCTGCAATTTGCTGAGGGCATTAACTGCCGCGCCGCGCGCTTCGGCATCCGGATCAGATAGTAGCCTGACTATATCCGGTATTGCCTGGTGGGCCCGCAGTCTGCCTAAGGCATTAACTGCCCCGCTCCTTACCAATTTATCTGGATCCGATAATAACTTGATTATGGCCGGTATAGCATCTTTGGCCTGCAATTCACCAAGAGCATTGGCTGCCGCGCCGCGTGCTTCGGCATCCGGATCAGATAACAGGCTGATTATATCCGGTATTGCTTGGTTGGCCTGTAATTTGCATAGAACATTAACCGATAAAGTGCGTATCCTGGCTTCGGGACTCGATAATAATTTGGTTATCTGAGGTATCGCTTCAGTGGCCTGTAATTTACCCAGAGCGTCGACTGCGTACCACCGTATTCTGGAATCTGAATCAGATAGTAACCTGATTATATCCGGTATAGCTTGGTTAGCCCGTAATTCACCAAGGGCGTAAACTGCCGCGCCGCGCACTTCGATATCGGCATCAGATAATAACCTGATTATATCCGGTATGGCTTCTTTGGCCTGCAAATGGCTAATGACGTTAACTGCCGAATTGCGCACCCCGGCGTCGGTATCCGACAGTGCATTTATTATGTTCGGCACCGATTCGTTTGCCTGTAATACGCCGATGACATCAACCGCTAAACCACGCACCCATTTATCCGGATCAGATAGTAATTTGGTTATTTGAGGCAGAGCTTCAGCAGCTTGCAGTTCCCCCAGGGCATAAACCGCCGACCAACGAGTCCAGCTGTTTGGATCCGATAAAAATCTGATTATATCCGGTATGGCTTCTTTAGCCTGCAATCGACCCAGCGCGAAAACTGCTCCGCTGCGCACCCATTCATCAGGATCCGATAACAACTTGGTTATTGCCGGCATTACTTCGTTTTTTACTTTTGGCGATGATAATGAAGGCATCCGGGCGAGTATATAAACTGCATTATTACGCATTTTGGCGTCCGGATGAGACAGGAATTTAATAATTTCTCCCAGTACAGAATCTTCCTGCCCTTGGAAAAACTGCAATGCCTCTTCATAAAGCGTAAAACTCGTTCTGGACAGGTCTGACAAAATAACCGGTTCCATTATATACACAGCAATTTCTATCGCTTCCTGCCTGGATTTGCTTTTAAACAATAATTTTACTGATTCACCCATATTCAATTCTCTCAGCAGGCCTTCAAGTTGCGGGAATTCATTGAACAAATCCGGGAATTTTTTCTTCCATTCCTCTATTTTCGAGATTAACCGGTCACCTGAACATCCTGATTCGTGCGCCTTGGATTCAAATATCTGGGCAAATAATAACAGGTAAGGTTTCTCCGAAATATTTGATTTTGGCAAGGGTTTAGAGTTTGGCAGAGCCTTTATTCCCGTTGGTTTGGTTTTTATCTGTTCATTTTCAACCGGACTGCTATCGGGAAAAGGCGCGGATGCTTTGCGGGTCGGGGGAAATAATATCCTCAGCGAAACTAAACCTACAATTAATATGCTTACGGCAGCAAATATGCTATATGTTTTTTTGTTCATGCAAAATCAGCCCTTACTGACATGCCGCACAGTGGTCTGGATGGATAGCCGTCAGGTTTTCGCCGGTTACCCGGCAAATTCCCAACGGGAAAATAATATTTGATAGATAATTTACCGGTAAGGATTATATTCTTGACACCTTCTCATTTTGCTCATTTTATGCCATCGCTGTTGTCAGGGCGCAGGGGAGAGGTTGACCAAAGAGAAATATAGGCAACCTCGTTAAAATCCGCTGCCGCTGCCGCTACCGCTAGGCGGAGGGCCAGGATCCCGGTCAACCGTTGTTTTCTTAACAGGCTCTAAAGTATATTTTTTTAATAACTCCTTAGCCTTTATATCGATTAACGATCCGGGATATTGTGAGCTCATTTTTCTGCACCACTCCAGAATCTTCTCGATTGTCGCCTTATTTTTTTTCTGGCATGAATTACATCCGGTAAGATCAAGCGGTTGGGTAGGCTGGCAGGGCTTAAGGCTGGCAATCAATCCCCGTATTTCATTATCGCATTCCAGAGAAGCCTTAAAACTCTTATCTTTCTTTAATTCAGCTATGACTCCTTCCGCTTCCTTGGCTATTTCATCGCCTTTAAACATAACCGCTAAATCAGCCAGCATAAAACAATACTGCAGCAGGTCTTCCTTCCTCGATTCGGCCTTTTTTCTTAACAACTGGGCATAAATGTCTATCAGCCCAAATAACCGATTAGCTTCGGTTTTCTCCGTTGCGTCAGTGCTTTCTAATTTACCGCGAAGCTCAGCCATGACTTTTCCCAAATCTTTGCGCTCGGCAACTTTCTGCGCCAGGGCTTTTAATTTTACATATGGCTCCAAGCCAAGCAAGGGATCGGGGGCCTTGTCCATTAATTCCTTCAGGGTTTGAGCTGTTTCCTCAACGACCTTGTCATTATCATACGCTATCTCACCATCATAATTAAAAATGAATACGCGCGGAATATTTGTAAGTTTAAGGCCTCTGACCTCACCTCCCTGGAAAACGGGAAAGTTTACCAGTTTCGACCAGCAAAAAGTTGACACAGTTTCTTTGGTATCTGTTATTTTGGCATCTATCGGGCATTGAACTCCGATCAGCACAAACCCCTTAGCAGAGTACTTGTTTACCCATCCGACTAACATAGGCATGCATTCATAGGATGGCGGGTGCCCTTTGCTGAAAAAATATACCATTACCACATGGCCAAATACATTATCTTTAGACAGTGTCTCGCCAAACCATTGTTCGCCCAACCCAAGGTCCTTAATGGTCGCCCCGAATGAATTAGTAACGGATAAAACCAGCAGGATTAGGATTATCGCAAGACTTGATTTTTTAATCATATTTTTATCCTTTATTTGCGGCTTATCAATTATGTAATTACAACTTTTATTTATACCACAGAAAAGTATTTGTCAAGAAAAGATTACCCCATCACTTATCACCCTGGCTTGAACCATCCAAAAAAAGATTATCTACTTCCCCGTTTTCCCAGTAATGATACGCCAATCCGGCGACCATCGCCCCATTGTCCAAACATAACTCTTTAAACGGAAGATACAAAGGAATATCCAATCGGGCTGAGGCCTGGGCTAATTTATCCCTTAACCTCTGGTTGGCCGCTACTCCACCGCCTAAGGCGATAGCCCTGGCTTTTTTTGCTTTAGCCAGCCCGATAACCCGTTCAACTAATGTGTCCACCGCCGTTTCCTGAAAACTGGCCGCTACGTCTGCAATGTTGATGCCTTTCTTCAACGGCGTCTTGCGCGCGGCGTTCTGCCCTTTGCAGTAATACAGCACCGCGGTCTTGATGCCGGAAAAGCTGAAATCATAACCTGTTCCAACCAAACCGCGTGGAAACTTTATGGCCGCCGGATTGCCCTTCCGAGCCGCCTTTTCTATGGCCGGCCCGCCCGGATAACCCAGCCCAATAATATGTGACACCTTGTCAAACGCCTCACCAGCGGCGTCGTCCAGTGTCCTACCCAGCAACTTGTACTGCAACGGAGATTTAACCCAGTATAAACTGGTATGCCCGCCGGATACGATAAGGCCCAGATACGGAAATGCCGGGCCTGGCAAAAAGCGTGGTCGGCCGGCCGGTTGTCCGGGAGCTCTTCCACTCTGCTCAAACAAATGATTGGCATATATATGGGCGTGGACGTGGTTAATGCCTATTATAGGTTTATCAAGCACCCAGGCTATCGTCTTGGCGGCTGATATGCCGACCAGCAAAGCTCCGATAAGCCCCGGCCGGTTAGTCACGGCTACAGCCGTCAGTTCCTGAGGTTTTACCTTGGCGTTTTTGAATGCCTTATCTATCACCGGCAGAATGGTCTCGATATGGGCTCGGCAGGCAATTTCCGGCACGACACCGCCGAAGACCTTATGCAAATCTATCTGGCTGACAGTAACATCGGATAATATGGTTTGTCCATCACGGACGATTGCGGCCGAGGTCTCGTCGCAGGATGTCTCGATACCCAGACATAAAAATGGTTTCTTCATCTGACCTTGCGTCCCGATGCCCTGCGGGGATACGGGGCGCTCTCCGATGGAGTCCAAAGACTCATACGGAGTCCTTCGGACCGCTCCACCAGATGAGCATCGGAGCGCTTACTTTACAGGCGGATTAAGCTGGTTGACCATAACCTCAAGCGCCTTATCCAGCTGGATATCCTCAAACTCCTCTTCATCATCGTCTTCCTTAGCGGATTTATTATCCTTTTCGTCCTTACCATCTTTAGGGTCAGGCAAAATGATATTATGCTCTTTAATACGTGACTTAATCAGGTCAGTTTCCTGCTCGGCCGTCATCTCAACGATATAGTCCGGCAGGACGCCGTAGTTCTTTTTGTCAAAACTCTTATCCACCGACCGGCCGGACGGGGTATAATAGCGGGCAATAGTCATCTTGACGGCTGGACCGTTCTTTTCGATGGGGAAAATGGACTGCACCGAGCCTTTGCCGAATGAACGCACCCCGATAACCGCCGCCCGTTTGTGGTCCTGCATACAGCCGGAAAATACCTCGGAGGCGCTGGCGCTGGCGCCGTTCAGGATTATCGCCAGCGGTAATTCGGGTAATAGAGAATCGTCTTTATTGGCGCGTATTACCGAGACCTCTTCCGCCTTGCGCCCGCGGACGGAAACAATAGCATCGCCCTCTTTAAGAAACCGGTTGCATATCCGGCAGGCAATGTCAAGTAACCCGCCCGGATTGAAACGCAAATCTATTATCAAAGCCTTCATGCCCTGGGCATTGAGTTTCTCGATATTCGTATCCAGGTCTTCAAGCGTATCTTCCTGGAACTGGGTAATCCGGACATAACCGATTTTATTAATACTGTCCACCATTTTGGCGCCCTTGACGGACCTGAGCTTGATAATCTCGCGGGTAAGCATAATCTTTTCGGTATTAACCGCGCCTTTGTGAAGCACCAGCAAAAGCACCTGTGTCCCGGGCTTGCCCCGAACCTTCTGGATGCTTTCAGTCACGCCCATTCCCTCGGTGGAAACGCCGTCTATTTCAATTATCCGGTCTCCGGCCAGAATACCGGCCCGGAACGCCGGCGTGTCTTCCAGCGGCGTGATTACGGTGAGAATGCCGTCTTCAGTCGAAACTTCCATGCCCACCCCGCCGAATTCGCCCTTGGTCGAAACCATAAAGTCGGCGAATTCCTCGGCCGTGAAATATTCGCTGTATGGGTCCAGCCCGCTCACCAGCCCTTTTACGGCGCTCTCGAAAATCTTGTCCCTATTCGGCTCGATGACATAACTTTTCTTGATTAGCTCATAAACACTGCG
>JAZDFB010000144.1:0-4613 GCA_043808305.1 Planctomycetota bacterium
CGCGGTGATGGTAGCCGGGTCCATTGCCTCGCTAAAGGTGGCGGCAATTTTCTTGTTGATAAGCACGCCGGTGGCCAGATTAAGAGGAGTAACTAAACTGACGGTGGGCGGTGTGGTGTCTGCCGCTGCGCCGGTCGTAAAACTCCATACATAATTATAGGTCCCGGTTGTCAGCGTAGCCGTATATACGGTGCTGGATGCCAGATTGCTTGCGGGCGCAAAGGTCAGCGTGAAACCAACTGCATCATAAGTCACAGTGCCGGTAACAGGCGTTGTGCCTTGCGCTAAAGTAAATGTCCCCTCGTCCGTGAGAGCCTCGCTAAAGGTGGCGGTAATTTTACTGTTGGTAAATACACCGGTAGCCAGATTAACCGGGTTTATGGCACTGACGATGGGCGGGGTGGTATCTACCGCTGCGCCGCTGCTGCCGCTATGGCTTTTGCTTTTGCTTCCACAGCCGCCATAATTAAAACTCATTACATACCCCATAAACAACACCATCACGATGATGGTCAACCATGCTCTTGTCTTCATACCATTCCTCTTTCTTTTTTGGGCGCAATTTAGCGCCTATTTAGTTTCTATTCTTTCTTTCAGTTTCAGGACCAATTCTCTGTTTCTCTCCTCTCTTGAATTTACAAATTATACTTTATATTTAAGTTTAAATTTAATATCCCTTTCGGCCTCAAGCCAATCGGCCATATCGTTACCGTGCGTTTGCCCTTTTTTCTGGTAGAGTTCATACGCGCGCCGCTTGATTTGTTCGGCTAAATTCTGGGCACCCGATGTCCGGACGGGGTTTTTCACGATTACTGTCTGCGTTATCTTTGCCATATCTGTTTCCTTTCATAATCGCCGGACCGGTTATCCGGTCGGGCAGGTTTCTTACGGTTAATTTTTCTGTTTCAGCTGACAGAGAATATCGGCATAGTCCTTCGGCTGGATTGTCGATTTCTCGGGCAGGTCAATTTCTATTATCAGTTTATGCCGTTCATTGTCCCAATAGGCGACGGTATCATCGCTCAACCGCAGTTTGGTCTCTTCCATATTACATTCCTTTTATCGGGGTTTGCTCGGAAAGCTCGGCTTGTCGTTTATGATTGGCTATCTCGGCCTCGGCCAAGCCCCTGATTTTATAAGCGCTTTCTCGGATAACTCCGCAAAACACCCGGCAACCCTGGCAATCATGGGTGTCACAGGATACCTCTCCTTCATCAGCCATGATGATAAGTTCCCGGTAAATATTTAATGCTTCATGTAAATACTGGTCAGCTTCAATTATTTGCATATCCTCATATAAAGCAATTAGCGTGCCGGATAATCAAATAAGACAATAAACATTACCAGACACCCCGGTAACGCAGTAGAACCCTGTATTACACATCAGGGACAATAAACAATGCCGGCGCATTAGAACGCATCGTATATAAAGATAAATGCGACACTATTTACGGTTATCCGTGAGCCAAAGATGTCAAAAAGATAGGCTATTCTACCTATTACTATTGAGTGTATAAGGTTATAGCAATAGAAATTAGTGGTAATTGACCGGCGTTGGTGTAGCATTTATGCTAAATGCTACAATGTGCGCTAAATGAGACATATATCTTTATTTGGTTCATCACGGAAAAGTGTGGGTAACTATTGAGACTCACATAGATAATGTTCGCCCCCTGTCAAGGTAGCCGCAGGCTTTTCCGCCCCAGCCGGAGGCTGGTCAGCCTCAGGCCGAAAAGGCGCCGCGCCTGCCAATTGGCGGGTAGGGGTCTCCGCCTAAGGCGGATGCGCCTTGAGAGCAAGCCTCAGGCTGAAGTCTGCGAAATAATGCAAGATAACGCACCCTAAAAGGGTGCGGCTACCATAAAATGTTGCTTATGCAATAGGCTCAATTGTGGGAACTTTCTAACGGGGTGAAGGGGGCAAAATAAGCGTTTTTGATATCATCCCCGTTTTGATTATACTAAATCTGATTATAAGCCACTTATTTCGCCCATTTGCCTGAAATTTAACCTAAATAATATGCTTATTTCTATATCATATATAAAGTTATATCATCTTTACTATGCTATATTTATACAGCCCTAAATAGCGACCAACACCTGAATTGAGCACGATTTAGCCCGCTTACCCCCACCCCCCCTACTGGCAGGGGATACCCCTATCAATGCCATAAGATACCCCTTATATCGGTATAAGATATACAGTTTTTCGCAATAGGATATACCGTTTACCGCATAACGATATACCGTTTATCACAAGAAGATATAGGGTTTATCGCAATAAGATATGCGGTTTGAGACCTAAAGATATTCGGTTTATCGCAAAAGGATACCCGGTTTGAGACCAGAAGATATCCGGTTTAAGACAATAAGACATACCGTTTGAGACCAAAAGACATATCGTTTAAGACCTAAAGATATGCGGTTTAAGACCAAAAGACATACCCTTTGAGACATAAGGACATGGGGTATATCGCTAAAGGACGCTCCTTATGAGTTAATTTTCGTATTTTGTCGGCTTGAAAGCCACCTGAAAACGGATAAAAAGTGACAGTTTTTATCCTTACAGGAGGCTTCGCTCTCATTATTTTTTAGCCAGGAATCTATGCACAGTTGCCCGGCTGACCCCGAGGAGTTTGGCGGCTTCTGATATATTGCCCTTGGTCTTTTTCAGGACATTTTCCACGGTCTTAGAGTCAAGTTTCCCTTTCCGATGCCTGCGGCTGGGCGGGAGTTTATTAATCTGGGATATACTGCTCGGCAGGTGTTGCGGCTCAATAACCTTGCCCCGGCATTTAACCAAGGCAAACTGCAGGACGTTTTGTAATTCCCTAACGTTGCCGGGCCAATGGTATCCCATCAGGATATCCAATACCTCCGGGGACAGGGATACTTTTCCCTTTTGAGATTCTTTGGCAGACCATTCAAGGCAATTCTCGGCTAAAAGAGGAATATCGTTGGTCCTTTCCCGCAGCGGCGGTATTGTAATCGGTACTACGCAGAGGCGGTAAAAAAGGTCTTCGCGGAAACGTCCGGCTTTAATTTCTTCCTGCAGGTTTTTGTTGGTGGCGCTGATAACCCGGACATCGACTTTCAATGTCTTTTCGGAGCCGACCGGCTCAAAAGCGCCGTCCTGAAGAACCCGCAGCAATTTCACCTGCATAGCCGGGCTTAAATCGCCCACTTCGTCCAAGAAAATCGTGCCGCCGTCCGCCAGTTCAAACCGGCCTTTTTTATCGCGAATGGCGTCGGTAAATGCGCCTTTGCAATGGCCGAATAATTCGCTTCCCAGCAAATCGTCCGGCAAAGAGCCGCAATTAACCGGCACAAACTGTTTATGCCGCCGCGGGCCTTCATTATGAATGGCCGAGGCAACCAATTCCTTGCCGGTTCCGCTTTCGCCCTGAATCATAACCGGGACGTTGGATTCAGCCAGCTCCCTGATGGTGTTGTATAGCTCCAGCATTTTTTCATCCTTGCCCACGATGCCCGCAAAGGAATGCTCCATCTTGAGCCGCTGGCGCAAATAAGATAATTCGGTGATATCCTCCACCGTCAGCACAACCATTCTCTTCTGCTCGTATTCTATAGGCGCGGCGCTTATAGCCAGCAATCGCTTTTGTATTTGGCCGTTTATGAATAATTCAAAATTCGTCTTGGCACGTTGTGTTTCCGTGCCCGATAAAGCCGTCAGGGCCGTATTCCTGACCTGGCAGTCCTTGCAACTCTCGGAAAATCCACAGCCCTCCGGCGTCTCCTCTGCGTGGATGCACTTTAAGGCATCCCCCCACCGGTAGTTGATGATATTGGACGGCGGGATACCGAAGATTTGTTCGGAGGCATTATTGATGGTCTTGATTTTTTGTTTGTCGTCCATTATCAGGACTATCGAAGGGATGGCCTCAAAGATAGCGCGGAGTTTTTGCTCTGAACGTTTAACCTCATTTTCCGCCTGCTTGCGTTCTATGGCATAGCGGATGCTTTTATCCAAAAGCTCGCCTTGCAGGCGTCCCTTGGCAAGATAATCCTGCGCCCCTTTATTAAGCGCATCTATGCCCACCTTCTCATCATCCAGTCCGGTCAGGACAATAATGGCTATATTCGGGTTGGCTTTGGAAATATTATCTACGATAGTTAATCCCCGGCTATCAGGCAATCCCAAATCTGCCAATACGGCATCTGGTTTATTCTCAGACAACGCTTTGAGCGCACCTGAGAGGGTTTGACTGCGCGTAATTTCAAATGATGCCAGGCGGGATTCCTTAAGGTATTCAACAACCAGGCGGAAATCCGCATCGGTATCTTCAACCACCAGTAGTTTGATTTTATCGGCCATATCTTCCCTTCACGACGGACGAGGGGACGACTATACGAGGCATGAATGAAAGCACGATGGACGAACATACTAAAGCACAAAAACACCTCGCCCATCGTTCATTAGCCTGCCTTCTTTCGCCCCTACCCCACATTTGGCGGCAGTTTGACAATCGTCAGCCAGAAATCATTTATGGATTTCACCACCGTAGAAAACTGGCTTAAATCCAACGGTTTAGTAATATAACAATTCGCATACTGGTTATACGATTTTACTATATCCTCTTCCGCTTTGGAAGT